>JAFQWR010000090.1 GCA_017407365.1 Clostridia bacterium | reverse complement strand
CAACTGTTTCACTTCCCCACGGTTACTCTACCCTGGGTGGCTGAGGAGGATTTTGACCGCTTAGGCGAAAAAATTGCGCCCGTGCTCCGTAATGCAATCTCGGTGCTGGGCGAGGGGGTAGAGGTTTGCTACCACAACCATGCGCACGAGTTTCACGGCGGCAGAGATTTCATCCGTGAGGTATTAAACGCAGTGCCCTTTGTCAAGGCAGAGGTGGATATCTTCTGGTTGAAGGCGGCAGGCAAGGAGGTTGTTCCCTATCTGCAATCCATTGCGCCCCGTGTTGCTGTTTTGCACGTAAAGGAAATGGGGGCAGGCGGCGTGGAGGACTTTAACCCCGTTGTGGGCGAGGGCATTTCCGATTCGCAGAGCGCATTGCAATGGAGCAAAACCCGAGGGCTTTCCTGGGCGGTTTTGGAGGCAGAGCGTTTTGAGGGAGATTCGCTTGACTACCTCACCGCGTGCGCAGCCGCTATGCGTGCGCTGGCAAAATAGAATAAGCTTATACGGGCGACGAGGGGGTGCTTTCCCTTCGTCGCTTTATGTTTTATATGTCATAACAATCTGTTTTTGTTGTCCGCAAGGGCGTTTTTTAATTTGACATAGCACGGCAAATACTGTATAATGAATTTTGTACGGCTTAGTTTTAATGCTTGCTTTACAAAGGAGAACAACAAATGAAAGGACGGCTTACAACATCTGTTGCTGTAAGGCACCCGAGCGGTGTCAGGCTTTCCGTTTTCTTTTTCAGCACGTACAATTATATAGCATATTTCAGGCGATGACGTGATTTTGTGTGGAATCACGGCGTCGCTTTTTTTTGCTTCAAATACTTTCGTTTGGCTGCAATACGGAGCGGTTAGGCGTATGCATAGATATTAGAAGAAAAGGAGAAAAACTATGTTAACCTCAGAAGAAATTTTGCAGCTGGTGCAAAGCCTCGTCTGGCTTCTTGCGGGCGTAGGTGTGTTTATCGTGGGCATGAATTTTATGAGTGATGCCCTGGAAAGAAGTGCAGGAAGCGGCATGAAGCGCTTTATGAGTAAAATCAGCAACAACCGCTTTTCGGGTGTCGGTATCGGCGCAGGTGTCACCGCTATCATACAAAGCTCGTCGGCAACCTCCGTTATGGTCATCGGTCTTGTAAATGCGGGCGTTATGACTCTGATGCAGGCAACGCCCATCATTATGGGCGCCAACATCGGTACCACCATCACCGGCGTGCTGATTGCGCTGAAAAACGATTACTTCAATATGCTGATGTATCTGCTTGCGTTTGCAGGCGTGATGCTGGGCTTTTTCAACAAGGAAAAAATCAAAATCATCGGTAAGCTTTGCAGTGGCCTCGGTCTTATCTTTGTAGGCCTTAACGTAATGAGCAGTGAGCAGGCATTCGGCAATCCGCTTGTTGAGGGAATGTTTACCTCTGTTTTTGAGGCGGTAAGCTTCCCGCTTCTCCTCATTGCCCTCGGTGTGATTTTCACCGCCCTTATTCAAAGCTCCTCGGCGGCAACGGGTGTGGTCATCACAATGGTCGGCACGGGCGTGCTTCCCCTGGAATCGGCGCTGTTTATCGTGCTTGGCAGCAATATCGGTACCTGTGTAACCGCGCTTCTTGCCTCGGTGGGTGCGAATGCAAACGCCAAGCGTGTGGCGCTCATCCACTTTACCTTCAATGTAATCGGCACGGTGCTGTTTACCGCTGTGATCTGGCTGCTCAAGGACCAAGCGGTGAGCCTGCTTGTTTCAATGTTCCCCGGCTCGGATGCAATGTCCCTGCAGATGCGTGTTTCGGCATTCCACGTAGTATTCAACGTGGTTACCACCTGCGTGCTTCTTCCCTTTACCGGTCTGCTGGTAAAATTCTCCCGCTTTGTCATTAAGGATAAGCAGCAAAGCGGCAAGGCACGTGCGCTCAAGTATGTGGACGAGCGTCTGCTTTCCGCTCCCTCCGTTGCATTCGTGCAGGTGAAAAAGGAGATGGATTATATGTTCTCCCTGGTAGAGGAAAACATCCGCCTTTCCTTTGTCGCAATGGAAACGGGCACGCTGGATGCCAAGAAAACAATCGCTGAGAATGAGGAAATCATCGACTTTACCAACGGCGCACTTACCCAGTTTTTAATCAGGCTTTCCGCCTCGCACTTAACCGAAAGCGAGGAGCGCTCCATCGGTGCGTACTTCCACGTGTTAAACGACCTTGAGCGTATCGGTGACCACGCAGAAAACTTCTTTGAAATCGGTGCAGAGATGAAGGAGAGGGGAATTGCCTTCTCGGAAAGCGCACGGGGCGATATCGGAGGAATGAGCGAAACGGTAGCTAAGATGCTCGGTATTTCCAAGGACGCCTTCGAAAACCTCAACAAATCGGGCTTGCACGAGCTTACCGTATTGGAAGAAAGCGTGGACAGTATGAAGAAGAACCTCACGGCAAGCCACTTTCTGCGCCTTGCTGAGGGCAATTGCAGACCCGAGGTCAGCCCGTATTATTCCTCGGCGGTTCTTGGCTTAGAGCGTGTGGCAGACCACCTTGTCAACGTCGGGTACAGTATCGTAAACCCCATCGGTGCGCAAACGGAGGAATAAATTTATTCCGATAAAGAAAAGCGGAAGCAGAAAATTGCTTCCGTTTTTATTTTTTGCGTGCGTAATTGATGTAAGCGGTGACGAAAGGTGTAAAATCGTTTGCTAATTTTCCTGAAATGCTTTATAATTATAATGCGACAGTTCGCATATTTTATATCAGCAGAAGAAGAGGAAAGGATATGAGCATAACGAATTTCTTTCTGTTCCTTGGTGGACTGGGTGCCTTTTTATTTGGCGTTAAGGTTTTATCGGACAATATGGAAAAGCTTGCCAACCGCAGGCTGAAATCGCTGTTCCAGAAAACATCCAAAAATCCCCTCGTAGGCATCGGTGTGGGTGCGGTGACCACTGCCATTGTGCAGAGCTCCGGTCTTACCACCGTTATGGTCATCGGCTTTGTAAACGCAGGGCTGATGTCGCTGTATCAGGCAACGGCGTTTATTATGGGTGCCAATATCGGTACCACCATCACCGCGCAGATTGCGGCGTTGCAGTCGTTCGACTTTGCCACCTTTGCCATTGCGCTCACCTTCGTGGGTATCGTTATCACCATGGTTACCAAAAAGCCCAAGATCAATTCCATCGGTCTTGCCATTGCGGGCCTTGGTCTTGTGTTTATGGGCTTAGAGCTGATGAACTCCTCGATGAGCGCATTGAAGGAGGAGCCCGTTGTAACGCAGATATTAAATACCGTTACCAATCCCTTCCTGCTGCTTGTAATCGGTGTGGTAGCCACCACCATCATGCAGAGCAGCTCTGCCATCACCACCATCATCATTTCGGTGGTAAACGCCGGTCTCGTTATTGGCGGCGGTGGCAATGCCGTGCTGTTTCTGGTGCTTGGCAGCAACATCGGCTCCTGCACCACCTCGATGATTTCTGCCATCGGCACCAATCGCGGGGCAAAGCGTGCCAGCCTGATTCACCTGCTGTTCAACGTATTCGGCTCTGCGCTGTTCTTTGTGCTGCTTGTTCTGTGGCCCGATTTTATGGCGGTCACCTTCGAAAAATGGTTCCCCAATCTGCCCGGCACGCAGATTGCAATGTTCCACACCTTCTTCAATGTCATCTGCACGGTAGTATTCGTTCCCTTTATCTCGCTCTTTGTTAAGATTGCAGAGCTTCTGATTAAGGATACCAAGAAGAAAGAGGAGCAATCCTTTATCGACGAGCGCTTCCTTTCTGCGCCCACCGTTGCCATCGAGCAGAGCAACAAGGAGGCAATCCGTATGGCAGATAAGGCAATGGGCGCGCTGAAAAACGGCTTTACCTGCTTTATCAAAAAGGATGCCGACCATCTGGAAACCGTACGCACGCTGGATGCCGAGGTAAACGAAATGAGCAAGCGCCTCACCGACTACCTCATCGACATTTCCTCCTTCGACCTCACGGTCAACGACGAAAAGCGTATTTCCATTCTGCACAACAATATTCTGGATATTGTGAGAATTGCAGAGATTGCGGATAACTTCATCAAATATACCCTGCGAGAGGTACAGGATGAGCTGGTATTCTCTCCCGGCGTAAACGAAAAGCTGACGGAGATGTTTGCAAAGCTCGAGGAGCTTTACGAGCTTACCAAGCAGGCGCGCCTCACCAAGGACCGCTCCATTCTTCCCATGGTAGATGCGGCGGAGGAGCAGCTGGATGCGATGCGCAAAACGTTGATCGGCGATCATATCGAGCGCCTCAACCATGGCGAATGCTCCCCTGCAAACAGCAGTGTGTATATCAACCTCGTTTCCAACTTAGAGCGTGCGGGCGACCACCTTTCCTTTATGGCGCACACCATCGAAGAGGTAGAATATTCCATCTGATGTAAGGCGATTATCTTTGCGATACATACAGCACGTGCCGCTGTCGGTGCGTGCTTTTTCTTTGCCAAGGGCTTTTTCCGTTCAATGGTTAGCCTGTGGCTTTTCGGCTTATAAATAAAGTAGAGGGTGCGTTGCCAGCCCCTTACGTAAATGCGGTAGAAAGGGAGAAATGTCTTTATGTCTGAAAATTCTTTGAGCAATGTAAATCAAACGCTGTATATTCCCCTGTTCGGAAAGGCGTACGTCAGCAGGCGTGCGCTGATTCTGCACGACAGAAAGGCGGAGGAAATCTGGGATGCGGTGCAGCTTCCCTTAAAGCGGAGGTCGAGGTCAAAATGGCTTGCCTTTTATATGGGGATGCGTGCCGCCGTGTTCGACAAATGGCTGAATGAACGGTTGAAGGAAAGCCCCGGTGCCACCGTGCTGCACATCGGTTGCGGCTTGGATAGCCGTGTACTGCGTGCCGCGGGCAGGGGCTCTGTGTGGTACGACGTGGATTTCCCCGAGGTGATTGCAGAGCGCAAGCGGTATTATGCAGAAGAAGAGGGATATATCATGCTTGGTGCGGACGTCAGCAAAAGCGGCTTTTTGAATGCGGTGCCGCGGGCGGGTAAGGCAATTGTTGTGATGGAGGGTGTAAGTATGTATCTTGCCCCCGAAAGGCTGAGGGCTCTGCTTTCGGAAATCTGTCTGCACTTTGATGCGGTGCATCTGCTTGTGGATTGCTATACCACCCTTGCCGCAAAGCTTTCAAAGCTCAAAAATCCCGTCAACGAGGTGGGCGTGCATACCGTCTACGGCTTGGATGACCCCACCGCCTTGCAGGCAGAGGGCTTGTGCTTTATGCAGGAGCACAGCATCACGCCAAACGAGCTGATTGCAGAGCTTCAGGGAATTGAAAGAAGAAGATTTCGCCTGCTGTATGCAGGAAAACTTTCAAAAAAGCTGTATAAACTGTATGAATACAAAAAAGGCGGCGTATAAAAAGGATAGCAAAATCAGATTTCAGGAGGAGTGCTATGGGAGAGCTTACAGATATCAGCACCTATATGGCTTATGTTTTAAGGCATAATCCCTCGGCGGCGGGCATCACGCTCGATAAAAACGGCTGGGCTGAGGTGGACGCCTTTATCGAGGGAGTCAGCAAAACACACCCGATGACGTTGGAACTTTTAGAGCAGCTTGTTGCCTGTGACGATAAGGAGCGCTATGCTTTCAGTGCGGATAAAACGCGCATACGTGCAAATCAGGGGCATTCCATCCCGGTGGACGTAGAGCTGAAAGAGGTAACTCCCCCTTCCTTTCTCTATCACGGCACCGCAGAGGAAAGTGTTGCCTCCATCGAACGGGAGGGGTTAAAGCCGATGTCCCGCTTGTACGTGCATCTTTCCGACGATTATCAGACCGCCGTAACGGTGGGGGCAAGGCACGGAACGCCCACCGTTTACACGGTAGACACCCATGGTATGCACGCCGACGGCTATCGCTTTTATCTTTCGGCAAACGGCGTTTACCTTACGGATCTTGTTCCGCCGCGCTATCTGAAACGGCTTGGGGAGGGGTAAGGCCTCTTTTATACGCAATAACCGGGCACGGGCAGTACAGTGATATTTGCTCACGCTATTATTAGATTGATCTATACAAAAAGCTCTCACCGTTTGGTGGGGGCTTTTTTGCTGTAAAAAAGGAGCTCCTTATTTTAAGGAGCCCCTTGGGGTTTACTTTGTTTCGTTTTCGGAGCAAAGCAGGCGGAAGCGTATGCCGTGCTCGTAATCGCCGAATTTTTTGCCGAACAGCGTAAGTCCGCCAACGTTCTTTGCCGTTTCGGGAACCTCTAAGCGAAGAGAAATGCTGTTGCTCTTATCCAGCTGCAGGTTGTGGATGGTGGTGGGGGAAAGGAACAGACCGTCGAGGTAGGTGCCCGTTTCGTTGATGATCAGCACCTTCATAATGCCGTATTGCGGAAAGTTGGGGAACCACCATTGGGGGGTGTATCTGCCCTTGCGGTCAAAAAATTCGCCGGGAGAGGTCCAGTAGCCAAGGTTCACGCCGTTTACAATAAAGCTGATATCAGAGGGATAGTAGCTTAAAACACCGGGCGCCTCACTGCAAAGCTCCACAAAGATCTGAAGCTCCTCGGGTTTTTCCTTAGAGGAAAGCATATTGGCAACAGTATATTCGATGTAGCCCTGCGCAAACCACAGCACGGATGCCTGAAAGCGGTCGGGACAGTAGAAGAAGCGGGAATCGTCAAACGCGTCGCCAACCACACGCTCAGAGGTGGCAAGACCGCAGGTGGGTAAAACAAAGCAGCCGGTGTACTGACCGACGTCAATCTCAGATTCGTAAATCTTCTGCTTGGTTGCCTGGGGCTGAATGTTGACAATCAGCTTATCCTCCGCAATCTGGCAGATCTTCTGTGCGCCGCGCGCCTGCGAGCTTAAGCTAACGCTGATCAGCTCTGCCTGCACAAGCTTTTTGATGTGCGGAGTCAGGGTGCTCTTGGGGATATTCAGCGTAAGAGCCAGGTCATTCATATTCATCTGATGGTTTTTAAGCAGCAGCTGAATGATTTGAATTCGTATTTCGCTGTTCAGCGCGTCAAACAGGGGCAAGCCCTCGCGCAGATTTTCAATAATTCTCATTTTCTTACAGATTCCCTTTTGCTTTTTGTAAAATAACGGGAAAGCAATCATGATTATGCGCCGTAAAGATATGTTCACAATTATATCACAAAGATAAAAAAATGTCAAAACAAAAGCAGAGTGAACGGAAAGAAAGAGAAAATTAAAATAAACACGAACAAGTACGAAAAAATCAGAACGTGTAAATTTATTTTCAAAAATGTATTGACAGCATCGAAAAAATATGCTATAATGAAATGGAACAGTTGGAAATCATTCACATAACAACGAATTAGAATAGAGTAAGCAAAAGTAATCCGTAGAAACAAAAACCGATAGAATAAAATTCAAATGCGTATTGACATCACGGATAAAGTATGCTATAATGTATTTATCAATAGATAATTCAAATACATACGGAGAGTATTATGCAACACGTACGTTGTTACAAAAGCGGATATCCGCGTCCGCAGCTTGTGAAAAAGGATTTCAGAGATTTATGCGGAGAATGGTCGTTTGCATTCGACGACGCGCACCTGGGCGAAAAGCAGGGTTGGTTTTTGCGCTTTCCCGAAGCAAGAGCAATCACCGTGCCCTATTCTTATCAGACGAAGAAGAGCGGTATTGCAGAAGACGGTCTGCACGATACCGTGTGGTATCGCACCGAGCTTACCTATCAGACCTCAGAGCTGTCGGGTAGCCGTCTGCTTCTGCATTTTGAGGGCTGTGACTATCAGACCAAGGTCTGGGTAAACGGCTCTTACGTGGGAATGCACAGGGGAGGCTACTGCCGTTTTACCTTCGACATCACCAACGAGGTGCTTGCGGCAGAGGGTAAGGCGGTAATCACCGTAAAGGCGGAGGATACCTTAGAGGCAATTCAGCCGCGCGGTAAGCAGAGCGCGGTGGGCGGCTCCGTTGGGTGCTGGTATCAGAATACCGTGGGCATCTGGAAGCCCGTTTGGACGGAAATTGTACCCGATTGCTACCTGAAAAGCGTAAAAATCACCCCCAGCATCAAGGATTATTACGTGGAGTTTGAGGCTACGCTCAGTGAATACCGTGAGGGCTATGCGCTGAGAACGGTTGTAAGCTTTGGCGGCAACACCGTTTCGGATACCGTATCCCGCTTCACACGCAGAATTTTAAATGTTAAGGCAGACCTCAATTATGATGGGGATATCTTCCGTGTGCTGTATTGGACGCCCGACCGCCCCAATCTGTACGATGTGCAGTTTTATCTCGTAAAGGAAAGCGAGGTGGTAGAGGAGGCAGGCTCTTATTTCGGTCTTGCCGAGTGCAGAGCAGAGGGCAATTGCATTATGCTGAATTGCAACCCCATCTACCTGCAAATGGTGCTTGCGCAGGGCTACTACGGCGAAAGCGGCCTGACTGCGCCGGACGAGCAGGCGTTTGTAAAGGATATACTGCTTGCCAAGGAGCTTGGCTTCAACGGCATCCGTATGCATCAGAAGATAGAGGACGAGCGCTTCTACTACTATGCCGACATCCTCGGTATGGCTATCTGGTGTGAAATGCCCTCTGCCTACGAGTATAAGAGCGAAACGGCAGAAAAGGTTGCCGCGGAATGGATGGAGGCTGTGAGGCAGAACTACAACCATCCCTCTGTATTAACGTGGGTGCCCATAAATGAAAGCTGGGGCGTGCCTCGTATCGTCACCGACGCACAGCAGCAGGCGTTTTCGCTTGCTCTTTACTACGCCACCAAGGCGTACGATGCAAGACGTCCCGTAATCTCTAACGACGGCTGGGAGCATACCGTAAGCGATATCGTTTCCCTGCACAATTACACACAGAGCGCCGAGGAGCTTACACGCTTCTATTCTCAGCTGAACGAGGCATTGGCAGGAAATAACCGTGTGGGCTATTCTCAGCTCCGTCTGCCCTTTGCAAACGGCTTCGGCTATCAGGGCGAGCCCGTTGTTATTTCGGAGTTTGCGGGCATTGGCTACAAAAACGGTGCAGAAAGCGGCTGGGGCTACGGCGATATGGTCAAGGATTCCGCCTCGTATGTGGGCAGGCTGAGGGAGCTTGTGGCGGCGTTGAAGAAAATTGACGGCATTTCGGGCTTCTGCGTCACCCAGCTGACAGACGTAGAAACGGAAATCAACGGTCTTACCGACATCAACCGTGTACCCAAGGCTCCCATTGAAGAGCTGAAAAAGGCAATCACGCAGCAATAAGGGGCTTATCTCCTTTGGCGAAAGGAGCTTCCCCAAGGAGCCGTTGCGACGTCGCTTTTATGATAGAAAGCTGCTTTTTAGTAAGCAGTCTGTATATGCACCTTGGAGAGGGTGATAAAAAACTACTACTACAAAAAACGCGAGGGGTTATGTTCCGAATTCTTACATGGAAGCAGATGGTTGCGTGGTGCAGTGCCATCGTTCTGATCGTCGGATGCTTTACGGCGTCTGTTTTCAGCGCATCCGGTAAGCGTGAAAGAGGCGACGTTCACGTGATCACGCTTTGCCACTGGGATAACGGCGGCTCTACCGAAACCGACCTTGTAAAAGAGGTCTGCAAGCAGTTCGAGATCGAGTACAACAAAGAGGTTGACGAACGGAATGCTGCTCTTTCTGAGGAAGAAACGCCCGAAAAGCACATCGAGGTGGACGTCAGCATCATCAGCAGCTATGAAAGTCAGTTCAACAGCATCATAGCCGCACAGAACGTGCCCGACGTATTCCTTGTGCCGGACGGAAACTTCGGTCAGTGGGTAACCACCGGCGTTATGACCGACCTCACCGATTATATTGCGCAGAGCGATCGCATCAATCTGGATAACGTCTGGCCCTCGGCGGTAAACCGCTATCGCTTCAACGGAAGCACGATGGGCTCGGGCGCAATCTACTGTATGCCCAAGGACGTTACGCCCTACGTAATGTACTACAACAAGGATATGTTCGATGAATACGGCGTGCCCTATCCCGATCCCGAAACCCCCTGGACGCCCGAGGAGGCGCTCAGCTATTGGAGTATGTTCGGCTATGACCGCGGAACGGTGTTCGTTTCCAACAAAACGGGCGAAACGAAGCTGAAGGACGATCATATCTACGGCGTTGCAAAAATCTATCCCGAAAGTCTGATCTGGTCTAACGGCGCAGATTATCTTTCGGCAGACAGAACGGAGGTTTTAATCGACACCCCCGAGTTCATCGAGGTATACGATTACATACAGAGCGCAACGATGGAATATTGCGTTACGCCCACCTCTACCATTCTTTCCACCACCAGTGAAAAAACGCTCTTTCTGAACGGAGAGGCGGCGTGCTATATTGAGGGTCGCTCGGTAACCTCCGATTTAAGAGAGCAGGCAACCTTCGATTGGGATATCGCTCCCATCCCCGCCTACGAATACGACAGCAACTGCAACGGCTGGTCCGGCTCGGTTGGCTATGCGGTTTACACCAAAACGCCCTATCCCGATATCGCCTACCGTCTGGCAGAGTATTTCACCTCGGTAGAGGGTCAGCTGATTATGACGGAATCGGGCTTCTCCATTCCCCTATATAACGATGAGGAAACCATTGCAAAGCTTTACGCATTGGATGAAGGCAAAAAGCCTGCCAACACCGCAGAGTGGCTGAGAGCCGCACAGTATCAGAGGGCGGGGCTCTGGCAGTATCTGCCCAGCGTGCGCTGGAAGGATAAGCTTGCGGAGGATTCCGGTGCAATGTTTACCGCAGACCCCAGCATAAGATCAACAGCAGAGCAGTTTTTATCGGACGAAAAGGACGTTATTCTGAGTATCATAAAAACGGACTTCCCCGAGCTGTTCCGCGATTAAGGGAGGGCGCATATATGAGTGAAAAATCGGCTTCCAAAAAGATGACGCGCAGTCGCGTTTCCGAGATGATCTGGGGCTATATCTGTGTGGCTCCCTTAACAATTGGTCTGCTGCTGTTTCTGGCGGCACCCCTTTGCTACGCACTGTATCTTTCGCTGACAACCTACGATCTGTTCAATGCGCCGCAGTTTATTGGCATGGGAAATTTTATCCGTGCCTTTTCTGAGGCGGAAACACAGTTCTGGCCCTCGGTAGGCAATGCCTTCGTGATGAGCCTGGGCGTGCTGTTTTCGATGGCGTTTTCGCTGATTCTTGCCAATATCCTTGTTGGCAAGGTGAAATGCACCAACATCTTCCGTATGATTATCTTTTTGCCCACCATCTGCTCGGCAGTAGCGGTCGGCGTTATGTGGAAGAGAATTTACGACTATCAGTACGGCTTTATGAACACCATCTTCATGGCGTTGGGCTTTGATAGAATCAACTGGTTAGATTACGACCACGCAGTATTCTCGCTCATCTTCCAGAGTGTGCTGTTCGGTCTTGGCACCAATATGCTGCTTTACGTGGCAACCATCAAAAGCGTACCTCGCTCGCACTACGAGGCGGCGGAGATAGACGGCGCAAATGCATTGCAGAGCTTTTTGTATATCACGCTTCCCTCGGTATCTCCCGTATCCTTCTACATTCTCACAACCGGTATCATCGGCTCGTTGCAGGGCTTTGCCATCTATCAGGTTATGACCAACGGCAGTCCGGCTAACACCATGATGCCCGTGCTGTTGATCTATAACTATGCGGGCGGAAGCTACGGTGCATTCTACGGCTACTCGTCTGCGCTTGCTATTTTGCTTGGCGTCATCATAGCAATCGTCACGGCAATCAACTTCGTCATTTCCAATAAATGGGTTCATTACGAGTCGTAAAGGAGGGAGAAAACCGTGAATAAGCTTGATACTATTGCAAGAATTGCAGGACAGGTACTGAAATATTTCTTTTTGATTTTGCTTTCGCTGATGATTCTTCTTCCCTTTGCATACGTCATCAGCAGCTCCTTCAAAAATGCGCAGGAGATCAATCTGAAGGATTTCTTCCCCACGCATTGGACGTTTGAAAACTACAAGGCGGTTTTTGAGGAAACGGTTATGCTCCGCTCCTTCCTCAACACCTTTATGTTCATCATTCCCCCCGTTCTGGTGGGCGTGTTTATGAGCGCACTGGCGGCGTACGGCTTTGCAAGAATGAAGTTCCCCGGAAGCAGAATTCTGTTTGCCCTGATGATGTCTACGATGGTAATTCCCAACATCATCATTATGATTCCCTCGTACGTTATGTTTGCCAACTTCTACAAATGGGTTGGCACGCCCTTACCCGTGATGATCCCCGCGATGTGCGGCTCCACGGTGATGATGTTCTTCTTCCTCAACTTCTTAAAAACGCTACCTGCGGATTACGAGGAAGCGGCTATTTTAGACGGAATGAGCCGTGGCGGCATCTTCATCACCATCATCTTCCCCCTGATGAAGCCTGCCATCATTACGCAGATTTTGCTCAACTTCATCACGCACTACAACGATTACCTCACTCCGTTGCTCTATCTGGGCAACAACGAAAAGCTCTTTACCGTTCAGCTCGCCATCAATCAGATGAATTCGGCGTATGCGGTAGAAACTCAGAAGCTGCTCGCGGCGTGTGTGGTTGCCATGATTCCTACCTGTGTGCTTTTCCTGCTTTGTCAGAAGTACCTGTTAGAGGGCATCAGCATGTCGGGGTTGAAATAAAGGAGGATTATTATGAAAAAGGTATTAGCAATCGTTCTTGCGGTGATACTGTGCTGTGTGATTGTAATCAGCATGGTGTGCTGCAATGATCCGAAGGACCCCGGTAAAGATCCCGGTACCGATCCCGGTACCGATCCCGGCACCGAGCCCAACGAGCCGCCCGTAAGCGTTACCGATTACCGTGTGGACAGAAGCTTCGAGGCATTGCCGCTTCCCGATAAAACGGTCAACGAGGCCGAGCTTCCCGCCGCAAAGGCAGGTAGCTTAAAAACCAACGAAATGGTAAGCGGAAGCGCAACCCTTCGCTTTGTGCAAAGCGGTGCGGGTTATTCCGTATCCTTTTTGGAGGGTGGCAAGGAGGTCTTCAAAAACGATCTGCCCGTAGAGGTTTACGTCCGCGGTCAGACCAAGGCAATTGCGGCAAAGTATCAGAGCGTAGAACAGACCGCCTACGGCTTTAAGGCTACGGCTACCGTAAGTTCCGATAAAGGCAGTAAGCTTTCGGTGATGGACTGCTACTACTTCCCCCAGGAAGGCGAGGAGGGCGTGTTCAACGTAGCAAAGCAGACCACCGTTATTGAGGGGATTCAGGCAGATAAAGGCTTTGAAAGCGCATACACCGTTTATTCCAATGGCAACGCAAACTTTGATTGGTTCGTTCCCAACTATCATTTTGCTTCGCTTGGCAATCAGACGCTTGTATACAGAGAAACGAATCTCGGCATCCCCATGATTATGATGCGCAACCGTGCGAGCGGTGCAACCCTTTCGCTTTCGCGCTATCAGCCCGTGATTCACTACGAGGACAACAACTACGCAAGCCTTTCGCTCAGCAATTCCACCTCTGCGGCTTCCTCCATCTCGGTAGAATTCCCCAGCAGAGATCTGGCGCGTAAGTTCCATTCCATCGATGCAGGCACCTCGCACGCTCTGCATATGAGTGTACGCATCGACTCCACTCCCACGCACGGTCAGGCAAAGGTTGCCGCCTATAACGCACACTTCACCCTGCAGAATCAGCGTATCGTAAACACCGATATCGACGAGGTCTACAAGGTGGTATTAGAGGATTATAAGGTATTCCTGCACGAAACATCGCAGTACAATGCGCTCACAGGTAAAAGATATAACGCATACGGCTTGCCCTGGCGTATTACCATTGAGGACGGCGAATTCGGCCCGCTCACCTATCAGGCAGGCTTCATCGGTCAGCAGCTGCCCGCGGCGTACAATATGATGCTCTACGGCTTACAGAACAACGATTACAAGAGCCTGCAAAACGGCGTCAACGTAATCGACTTCTGGGTGAACGATGCAGAATTTATGGAGGTTTCCGGCATTCCTCACATCTGGTACGATACCTGGTCGGATGGCTTCAGAAGCTATCCCTGCTTCCTCAGAATGGCGGTTGACGCCATGGAGGGTGTGTTTGACGCATACCGCATCGCGTCTGCGCACGGCATCGAGCGCCCCGAATGGTGGGAAGCAATCGAGCTGTTTGCCGATTTCCTTGTAAACGGTCAGAACAGCGACGGCAGCTGGTACCGTTGCTACAACTACGATGGCGAGCCCTTCCGCAATTGGGATAACGGCATCGAGGAGCCGAGCGGCAATATCTGCCAGTCCACCAGCAAGCTTAACACCAACCTTCCCGTTCGCTTCCTTGCAAGAATGTACGAATTCACGGGTGACGAAAGATATAAGAATGCTGCTGTTAAGGCAGGCGAATTTGTGTATGCCAACATCTATCCCACCGAGGTTTACACGGGCGGTACCTGTGACAACCCCAACCGTGTGGATAAGGAATCGGGTATTTATGCAACCTACTGCTACGATGCGCTCTACACGCTTACGGGCGAGCAGCGCTGGCTCACCTGCCTGGAAGAGGCAATTGCATTTACGATGTCTACCGTGCAGGTATACAGCTACCCCGTACGCGATTCCTCGTTGAAGGCGGCTTACCCCTGTGAATACGGCTACAACGACGGCATGAGCTTCATCTGTATTGACACCACGGGCGCAGATAACTACGCTGCATACTACTATTACGAGCTGTTCCGCGCATATATCTTAACGGGCAACAAGGCATACTTAAAGCAGGCGGAATTCATTCAGCAGAACACCAAGTCCATCATGAACTGGGACGGCGCACTTGGCTATAAGTATAAGAGCCTTGTGGCAGAGGCGTCCACCACCTCGGGCTTTACCTTCAGCTCTGCATCCGACGGTGCATGGGTTGGCTGGAGCTCGGTTGCAAACATCGAGCCCATTGCAAAGATGTATACCAACTTCGGTGCGGCAGACGTTATGGATTTTGCAAGCACTCCCATCGAAACGCTTCGCGCAAAGCTGAATGAGGTTGGCGCAGGCGGCTACGAGCATCCCGTATATACCAATACGATTGCTGATAAAATCAGATAAAAGAGGAGAAGGCTATGAAAAACGCAAGTAAGATTCGCAAAACGCTGATCAGCCTGCTTGCCGTTATTGCACTTATGTGCAGTGCGCTTGTGGCTGTACCTGCGGCTTCGGCAGACCTTGTTTCCCCTCAGACGGTGGATATCCTTTCCGCTACACAGGCAGATCAATGGTTCCACAACGAGGCAGAGGTAGAAAGCAATCCCGGCACATGGGCGGTTACCGCACAGGGTGTCACCGCTGATACCTACGGCTGCGCCTACGCAATGGAGGGTGCCACCTATCTGAGCGAGGCAGGCGTTGCCTACGGCGCATACGAGATGGAGGCTTCCTTCGTTATCAATCAGCTGAACAGCGTCGAAAACCCCATGATCGGTGTCATTCCCTGGTACATCGACAACGAAAACTTCGTCTTTGTGCAGCTGAAATTCTCGTATTCGGATCAGTACAAAACCACCGACGCCGAGCGTGCAGACGGCTACGGCTTGCAGGAAATCATCGTCAGCGGCAGATTGGGCGGCGAAGCAAAGTTCAACAGCTTGACCACCCAGCAGGAAAACACCGTTTTCGGCTCTGATAACGTAAATGTTGTCACCGCAAAAAGAAATCCCCTGAGCGCAGAGGGGCATACCGTTAAGGTAACGGTAGAAAACAGCAGCTCTGCGGGCAACTTCCTGCAATACACCGTTTACTACAACGGCGTGCAGATTGGCTACGCACAGGCGTATTACAACAACAGAATCGTTAAAAACAACGCCGTTGGCTTTATGGGTCAGGATGTAAAGGCTACCTTCACCTCCGCAACCGTGACCGATGGCTATGCAACCAACAAAAAGCCCATTATGGCACGTGACTGGACGGAAAAGCAGGGCTACACCTACCGTGTGCTGAACGGTGTGGATACCTGGCAGTTTGACGCCAACGGCGGTGTTGCCGTAAAGGCGGCTAAAAACGAGGAGGGCACCTCCGAGTTTACCGTTTCCGGCTCTAACCTTGGCTCCTACAACACCAACCGCGGCTTCACCGTAAACGAGCTTGCGGCTACCGCAGAGGGTGTTCCTCAGAACTACGAGGTAAGCGCAACCTTTAAGGCGGAGGGAATCGAGGAATATACGGGCAAGAAATACGTGTTCGGCTACGGCATTATGCCTTGGTACGTAGATGACCAGAGCTTTATCAGTGCAACCATCCGTCGCACCGAGGAGGGCAGAAAGGGCTTTTCTACTGTAAAATACGAGGTCGTTCTTTACGGCTGGGTAGAAAACAGCAACTTAAAGGTGGGCACCACCGTATACGCCCTGCCCGATACCTTCGACCCCATGGCAGAGCATACGCTCACCGTTCAGAAAAAATCGATTGGCTTCTACGTTTACCTTGACGGCGGCGCAGAGCCCGTCATCTCCAAGAGAATCGTGGGCACCGATCAGAATGCATACTACGGCTACGAGGGCTACAACGTAAACTTCAGCGCAAGCGCTATCTCGTGCAAGAGCATCTACGGTGCATACGATGAGGTTTCCATGCTCGGTCAGGACGGCAATATCTGGAAGAACGCAGGTAAGGCGCTGGACGCATGGAGCTTTGAGCAGAACGGCGCCATCACCCTTTCCGCTAAGGAAGAGGGCAATGCGCTTGGCAAACGCTCCTATCTTCTGGGCGCAAGCGATATTTCCGAAAATAACGTAACCGTATCGGCGAACGTTACGGCTGAGCTTGGCGAGGGCTTTTCCGAGCTTCTGCTTGCTCCCTACATTCTGGATGAAAGCAACTTCGTGCGTGCGGGCATTGCATGGAAGGCAGACGGCTTATACGCCCGCATTTATGCCTCCACCTTCACCGATGAGGACGATTTTGAGGGCAGAGGTGTCACCTATACGCTGAAAGAATCGAAGCTTTCGGGCGTTACCTTAGAGGAAACCTTTACGCTGACCGTTAAAAAAATAGGTCTGAACGTGGGTGTTGAGGTAAACGGCACGCTTGTATACGGTCTGGAAATTGCCGATATCAACGAGGTTACGGTGGATTACGGCGTATACGCCTACAATATGAATGCCACCATTAACAGCCTGACCACCGATGGCTACAAGAAGTATACCAAGGTGACGGTTGGCGATTGGATGACCTCCGGTATCAAAAACAATCAGTGGTCCATCAACTCCGACGGCTGGCTGATTTCCGATGCTACCTATACCGAGGATATGACGCCCTCTAACCTTGACGATGACAAGAGCTGGGCCCTGCGTGAAAATCCCAATGCGGATTACACCATCACCGCAACCATGCGTGTCACGGCAGAATCCCGTGCAGAGGATAGAGTCGGTCTTGTATTATGGTACGTCGATCAGGAAAACTACCTGATCTTCTATATGGACAGATGGAGAGCGGATAGCGCAGTACCCAGAACCACGCTCACCGGTCTTATCAACGGCGAATACCTGCCCACCCGCTACAATCACGGCGGCTGGTTCCCCGAGGGTGACGATCCCATCGAAAGTGCAGGCGGGCTCACCAGAACACAGCTTTCTCAATTGGATCAATTCCATACAATTACGGTTACGAAAAAAGGCAACAGATTTACCTGCGCCGTAGACGGCTCAATCGGTAAACTCACCTACGACGTTGCGGCAGGCTTGCCCTCTACGGCGGGTAAAACGGTTTATTCCGGTATTTACGCGCTGAACGATGCCATTGAGGTTTCCCAATATGCGGTTACGCCCGATGGCGAAGAGGTTGTACTCACCACGCCCAACGATCCCTCCGAAGCAACGAACTTTGTAGAGGAGAGCTTAGAGCTTGGCACCTACACGGATGCAGGCTACACGGATGAGTTTGACGGTGTAAAGAGCTCTGATGCAGGCGCTGACGAGCCCGGAGAAAACCCCGGCGAAAATCCCGGCGAAAATCCCGGTGTAGAGCCCGGTGAAAACCCCGGCGAAAACCCCGGTGATAAGCCCGGCAAGGATGACGGCAATAGCGGCAGCGCAGCAGGCATTATCATTGCAATCGTTGCAGTGCTTGTTGCAGGTGCGGCTGTTGCGGTAATTATTAAGAAAAAAAATAAAAAATAAAGGAGAAAGAAAATGAAACTCAACAAAAGCATGCTTTTAGTTGTAGCGCTTGTCGTTGCTTGTGTAATGGCAATCCCTACCTTTGCAAGCGCAGACATGATTGATTCCGAAGGCGTTATGCACTATGGCTGGACGATCATCAGCAACACCGATGACGGCAATGGCGGTCAGACGGACAACATTCTTAATCTTGACACCTGGTCCTTTGGTGAAGATGGCAACATCTGCTCGGTAGAGGCCGCTTACGGCGATATCGACAATCAGTGGACCAACAACTACGCTATGCGTGATACCGTTTATGCGGCAGATGAAGAGTACACCGTTGAAGCTACCTTCACGCCTCACCAAGGTCTTAGCCAGGGTGAATACACCTTCGGTCTGGTTCCCTGGTATGTAGATGCAGACAACTTCCTGCTCTACTGGCTGCAGCAGAAGCCCGACGGCGCATGGTCCGGTCAGCTTTACGGCAGAGTAGACGGTGCTTTCCGTTACTATGCTTCTACCACGAATCCCGGCGGTTGGAAAAACAACGAGTGGGACGATATGTGGTGGGATAGCGGCACGGCTAACCCCGCAATCAGAGGTCAGAGAAACGCGCTTCTGAATAACGCCGTTACCTTAAAGGTAGTTTCCAAGATCGAAACCTACAACGATCTTTCTGTTCGTGCCTTCTATCTGTATCAGAACGTTGGCGAAACCGAGCACCTTTCCAACACCTTCTATTTAAGAGATATCAACGCTGAAAGCCTCGCTTGCCGTGTTGGTCTGTACTCCTGCAAGATGAACTGCGATATCAGCGGCTTCTCGGCAGTAGGCTCCAACGATGCTGCAAGAGCAAAGGCAGTTGAAGATGAAATCAACGCTCTTGCTAACCCCGTTACCGCTGCTTCCCAGATTGATGCAATCGTAGAAGCACGTGACGCTTACGAAGGTCTGTTAGCACTCAAGGCTCAGCTCGCTGAAGGCACCGCAGCTAAGCTGGAAGCAGCAGAAGCAGCAGTTGGCGCATTTATGGATGGCGTTATCATGGCTCTCGATTCCGAAGCAGAAACCTTTGCTACGGATGTAGAGGTAGCTGAGACTCTGTACCTCTCGCTGAACGACAGACTTGCAGGCTATGTTACCAAGGTAGCAGAGCTGCAGGCAGCAATCGAGCTGAAGAACAATCCTCCCGTTGTTGGACCCGGCGAAGAGCCCGGCGACGAGCCCGGTGACGAGCCCGGTGACGAGCCCGGTGATGAGCCCGGTGACGAGCCCGGTGACGAGCCCACGGATAAACCCGCCGCCGGCTGTGGCGCAGCTGCAGGCTTAAGCGTGGTAGCAGCACTTGCTCTTGCTATCGTTGCTGCAAAGCGTAAATAATCAAACAGTGATTGATTGAATACGTAACCGTAATAAAAAGAGCCCCGTTTTTCGGGGCTCTTTTTGGATTGCTTTTTACGTGTTAAAACAGCGCGATCTCCCTGTCGGAGGGAAGAGGTGCAAGCGGCTTATCCGTAAGATTCTGATACCAATAGGCAACGGAAACGAGATCGTCACGCCTGCCGTAATTGATGCCGTCGGGGCGGAAGCCCATATTCAGCATCGTCATCTTAAAGTCCTTTTCAAACACGATGGGGTCGGGTACGTGCCAGCGGTACGCCATAAATCTCGGCTGAACGTTGTAGTCCGAAACCGATCTGTCTGCAATTTCTCCGCCCATAATGGCAAAGCAACCGCTATACAGACCCGTATAAGGCTGATACTTTTTTATCATATCGTAGCCGAAGGCGTACGAGCCGCAGAAATAATCCTCCGTACCCGTATAGTTGATGGAGGGGTATTCGTCGCCGTCGATATACATCTTGATCTCGCCCTCTACCCAGCATCCGTTCGTGCCGTTCAGACCTGCGCCGAGCGTTACGCCGATAAAGTTACCCTTGCCCTCAATGCCGTCAACGAACACGTACGCGTCGCCTGCCTTATGGGGCAATGCCTGACGGTAGGAGGCGTGGAAATAGAGGGTATCCTCGGGGACCTCGCCAAGCACACCCGTGATCGTGTAATAGATCATACGCTCCTGCTTTTCCGAGCGGTTTTCCAGCGTGATGCGGCAATGCTTTTTGAAGGGCATTTTGAAGAAGCAGGAAAAGCCTCTGCAGGGCATAACGCTGATCAGCGCGGAATTTAAGGTGGGGAAGGCGCCGTCCACGTTGCGTACGTTTTCGTAGTAGGGGTAGCCAAAGAAGGCGGAAACGGGAGCCTCCACGGAGGGATTTTCCTGATTGTCCCAATAGATGCGCAAAATCATATTCCAGCCCGTAACGCCGCCAAGCCAGATGTGCTGAACGGTGCCGGGGCCGTCTATATCAAGCAGGGTAAGCGTTTCACCCGGTCTTGCTACGGTGTAGGGGTTGCATTTTTCAATCGCGCTTCCTCTTGAGCCGCCGCCCTTTTCGGCGGTAAGGTTTTCGGAGGATGCGGCAAAGGTTCTTCCTTTATAAAAGCGTGTGGGGTCGGGAAAGTACATACGAAATATCCTTTTATAAAAATAATTCAGCGCAAAGCGGCACGCGCAGAAAGGCTTGCTGTGGCTCGCTCTTTCAGGCAGCAATGCGCAGTAGAAGCGTTTGATTAAATATCGGGGTCGGTTTCGCTTCTTTCAAACGAGAGCGAGCGTCCCTCCTCGGGTGCGCCGTTTTCGCCCTTTTTCACAAGCGTAACGCGCTCGATATAGGTGTAGCTTGAGCTGTGAGATGCGCTGTATCCAAGGCGCAGGGAAGAGCCCTCCTTGCTCTCAAACAGGAAGGCGTACGGCGTGGTTTTCGAGCCGGACTTTATGCGGAAAACGATGCCGCAGATTTTGCCGCCGTCAGACCACAGCAGTGCCTCGCTGTCCTTATAGGGGTCGATCCTGCGGTAGGTAACGAATTTACTGCTGCTCGAGGAGCAGGATGCTCTGTCATCGTCGCTGTTGTCGTAGCTTGAGGTTTCCGTTCCCTCAATCTTCAGCAAGCAGTCAAGAAGCTTGTTTGCCTCGGGTGCAAATTGCGATTCCCGTAGCTTCATATACCCCAGCCTTTCGGTGGTTACGTAATACGTTCTTTCCTTGCAATGCAGGGTAATGCCTTCGGGCAGGGCGCATCCAAGCGCGTCCCATTGCGATTGGTAATCGTTGTAGTATACGTCTGTTAAGCCCTTGCAGCCTGTAAAGGCGTTTGCGTCAAGCTCCTCAATACCGCTCGGCAGGCTGATGGAGGTAAGGCTGTCGCACTCTGCAAAGGCAAAGGCTCCAATCCTTTTTAAGCCGTAGGGGAATTTGAGTGAGGTAAGCGCACGGCAGCCTCTGAATGCGCCGCTCTCTATGATTTCTACGTCTGCCTCAAAGCAAATCTCCGTAATGCAGGAGCCCGTAAATGCCTCCTCCATGATGGATTTTAACCCACCCGATACGGTGACGGAGGTTACCGTGGGGCAGCCCTCAAAGGCTCTTTTTCCGATGGAGAGCAAAGCGGTGGGCAGAGTCAGCTTGTGTTTCTTGCCTACGTATTTTTTCAGCGTACCGCCTGCACGGATAAAGCCATCGGATTCTGTTTCCGGTGCCTCGGTAAAAATAACAACGGTGTCTGCGGGGATTCCTGCGGTTGCCTTGGGGATTGCATTCCACGAGGCCTCGTCGCCCTGATAACAGATGGTTTTTAAGCCGGTGCAGCCCTTGAAGGCATCCTTCTTGATGATGGTAATGCTTTGGGGGATGGTGATAGAGGTCAGGGATGTGCAGGAGAGGAAGGTGCCCTCTTCGATTCTGGTGAGTGTATAGGGAAGCTCCACGTCTTTCAGTGCACTGCATCCGCAGAAGGCGAAGCTATCCAATGATCTTAACTCGTTGGGCAGCTTGACAGAGGAAAGCGACTTGCAACCCAAAAAGGCGTATTCTCTGACGGTGCTTACGCTTTCGGGTATTTCAATGGATTTCAGCCCCCTGCAATACGAAAAGGCGCCGTAGCCAATGCCCATCAGCCCCTTTGGCAGGGTGATGGAGGGAAGCGCACTGCATTCGTAAAAGGCTTCTCTTTCAATGCTTTCCAGCTTTTCGGGCAGGGTGACGGAGGTCAGATTGCTGCAATGAGAAAAGAGCCTTACGGCAAGCTTTTTCAGCTTTTTGGGCAGGGTGATCGAGGCTAAGGCGGTGCAGGTTGTAAATGCGGCCTCCTCAATAACCTGTATGTTGTCACCCATAGAAACAGAGGTAAGCTTTTCGCATCGGAAGAAAGCTTGCTTGCCGATAGAGGTCAGGCCTGCGGGAAGGCTTACCGAGGTAAGATTGCTGCAGCTCATAAAGGTATCGCTGGGGATAGCCGTTATAGAAGAGGGCAAAACTACGGATGTAATTTCTTTATTCATCTCAAAGGCACGCCAGATTCTCTTTACACCCTCGGGCACGACAACATCGGTGTCTGTTCCCGTATATGCATCCAGGGTTCCCCCTTGAATCTTAAAATCGTCTGCGCTGTTCATTTCCTTCTCCTTTAAGAGAGTTATATTGTTTATTGTAACACAGAAGCGGTAAAAAGTCAATGATAAAGGGTTGCGGTTTATAAAGTACCGCATATAAAAAAGGTCACCCGTCGTTTGCCGGAAGGGGTGACCTTTTGCTGTCTGTGCTTAGCGGTAAAAACCGTCAGCTTATCTGATTGCTTTCGCTTCCCGACTTTTCCTCCGAGACGTTGCAGATGCCCGCCCGTGCTTTTTTCTTTCGTACCAGCTCAATTATCCAAAGAATGAGTGCGTAGCACACGGCGTACATGGGAGCCATCACCCAGGTGGTAAGCGGCGTGCCGTCGAGCAGAGGGGTGTAGATATGGTAGGCGTCCGAAATACCGAGGTACCCGATCAAAAATGCTCCCAC
The DNA here is from genome assembly GCA_017407365.1 of Clostridia bacterium. Lineage (GTDB taxonomy): Bacteria > Bacillota > Clostridia > Christensenellales > HGM11417 > RGIG2219. The sequence continues at coordinate 4,536 of JAFQWR010000090.1, read as the reverse complement.
CGTCAAATAGCAGGTAAAGCCAAATAGCGTGCAGTACCATTTTTTATAGGTGACGCGCATCCATCCGAACATCAGAACGGCTATTGCCGTGGTTGCCGAAAGGCTGTGGTGCAAAAGCCCCGTAATCGTGGGGATGTAAAAAACCGTGGGGCCCTGCCCGATAAAGGCGGGATAAATCACCGTGGAAATACCGCCAAAGATCGCCAATATCCACGTAAAATGCAGGGCGTCGTTGTCCTTTTTGCCAAACATCACCGCAAGCGAAAGCACAAGGCTTGTCATACTGCAATAGCTATCGGGAATAATCTGATTCCATCTTACCGTGCCGTATCTGAAAACCTGAGAAAGCCTGTTGATCATAACGGAAGCAAAAAGCGCCGCCGCTAATGCTTTCAGAATAATGGCTTGTGACTTTTCCGTTTTTGCATACTTTTTTGCGAGGTAAAGCCCCACAAGGGCGAGTACGCCCGTTATGCCCATATACAAAAAATGCTCTACTCCAAAAACAACAGCAGGCATATGCTTCTCCTTTTTTCGGCTGAATTTCACCGTGAAACTTAAGCGGTTTCTTTCTGATGTTGCTTAATCACTATTCTATCACTCTATCCCATTTATGTCAATATAATTCAACAAAAACCGCAAGATAATTTGAACGGATAAAATATTTTATACCTACGCAAACGGCTGACCTTTCGGGAGAGAGCAGGGGAGAATATCAAAAAGCCTGTGCAAAAAAGGGGATGATGCCAGCAAGGCTGATTGCAGAGCAAAAAAACGCTAAATGATTTCAAAATCAAACTCATGGCGCTCGTCTGTGCAGCATTCGCCAACCCAGAGCTTGCATTTGCCCGGCTCCACAATTTCATTCATGGCGGCGTCGTGGAAAGCAAGTGCGCGTGCGCTGAGATGCAGGGTAACCGCTTGCGCCTCACCTGCCCTTACAAAAACCTTTTCAAACGCTTTCAGCTCCTTCACCGGGCGGACGGTTGAGCCGACTAAGTCACGGATATAAAGCTGAACGACAGCCGCTCCGTCTGTGTTGCCCGTGTTGCGCACCGAAAGCGTCACTGTGATTTCGCCCTCTGCCGTCATTTTGTCGGAGGAAAGGCGGATATCCTCAAATGCAAACGAGGTGTAGCTCAGACCGTAGCCGAAGGGATACAGCGGTGCAATCTGGCAGTCCTGATATTTAGACTCAAATTGCCATTTGCCTAAGGCGGGCTTTCCCGTGCTTGCGTGATTGTAGTAGATGGGTACCTGTCCCGTGCAAACGGGGAAGCTTGTTGTAAGATGCCCCGACGGGGAAACAGCGCCCGTTAAAAGATCGGCAACCGCATCGCCTGCACTGCTTCCGGGCTGCCAGATCAGCATAAGTGCGGCAACCCTGTCTTTATACGGGGTGAGAATCAGGGGACGACCTGCCGCAACAAGCAGAATCACGGGCTTTCCCGTTGCAATCAGTGCGTCAATCGGCTCGCCCTGATGGCCCGACAGCGTAAGATCAGAGCGGCTGTATGCCTCTCCTGCCATTTCCGCCTCCTCGCCCACCACGGCGATGATTGCGTCGCAACGGGCGGCAATTTCTGCCGCTTGCTTTACCGAAGAAGATTCTTTTTCGTGCGCCTCGGCGGTGTTTTCACAGCGAATGCCGCAGCCGTATGCGGTGACAAGCTCGCAGGATGCGCCCAGCGCCCTTGCAAGCCCCTCCTCAATCGAAACGGTGCGGTTAGGGTCCTTCAGACAAGCCCAATTTCCAAGCAAGTGCGTCTTGCCCTCCTCGCCTGCAAGGGGGCCGATCAGTGCAATTCTTTTGCCCTTTAAGCGCTCCGTGCAAAGAGGTAAAATGCCGTTGTTTTCTAAAAGCACCGCCGTTTCGCAGGCGGCCCTTCGTGCGGCATCCATGTGCTCTGCGCAGAAGAAGCAGTCTTCCCCCGTTTCATCCACAAGGGGCTCGTCCATCAGACCGCAAAGGTATTTCAGGGTAAGAACGGAGAGCACGGAGTGATCCACCTGCTCCATAGTAATCTTGCCCTCTTTGATGAGTGCAGGCAGATGCTCGTTGTACGCAGGGCCTGCCATAAGCATATCACAGCCTGCCTCAAATGCCAGGCGTACGGCATCCTTTGTATCCTCTGCAAAGCCGTGCGGAATCATATCGGTTACAGAGCCGTAATCCGATACGACAAAGCCGTTAAAGCCAAGCTTGCCGCGGAGTATGTCGGTAAGCAGATAGCGGTTGCCCGTTGCGGGTACGCCGTTGACGTCCTCAAACGCCGCCATAACGGTAGCGGCACCTGCATCGATGCCCGCCTGAAACGGAGGCAGATACACGTCGTGCAGTGTCTGCGGCGAAAGGTCGGCGGAGTTGTAATCTCTTCCGCCAATGCAGGCGCCGTAAGCGATAAAATGCTTCATGCATGCATAAAGGCGGTCTTTTCCTACCGTTTCGCCATCGCCCTGAAAGCCACGGACGGCGGCCTCCGAAAAGCGGGAGCAGAGGTGGGTGTCCTCGCCGTAGCCCTCCATAATGCGCCCCCAGCGTGGGTCACGTGCGATGTCCACCATCGGTGCAAACGTCCATTTCAGACCTGCGCGGTACGCCTCCTTTGCGGCAATTTCGTTGCAACGGCGGGTCAGCTCAGGATTCCACGAGCAGGATTGCGCCAGCGGCGTGGGGAAGGTGGTGCGGTACCCGTGAATGACGTCGTCTGCAAACAGGGCGGGAATGGGCAGGCGTGTTGCCGTTAATAAATCGCGCTGAATGGCGTTGGTGACCTGCGCGCCCTTAATCGTCAGATAAGAGCCCACCTCGCCCTCAGAGTAATGTGCGTCGGGGAGCTTATCGCTGTCAGAATAAATAGAGGTTCCAAATTGAGAGAGCTGTCCGATTTTTTCGGTCAGCGTCATACTGCTCAGCAAAGCCCTTGCTTTTTCTTGGGCGGCCTTATAGGCGGGGGGGTTCATAATTGTGCTCATACAAATTCCTTTTTTTTCGTAAGATTTCCTCTTGCTAAAAACCATTATAGCACATAGCGCACGCTTTTTCAACGCTTTTTCGGGGTGCTTGTGATAAGTAAGCAGAATTTTTTCTCGGAAGAAAAGAGCCTGCGTGAAAAAGCTTCGGCCGTGCGTGTGCAATTCCGTTATTAAAAAAGGATCTTGAAAATACAAAACGCAGAGGCCCAAAACAGGCTGCTCTGCGTTTATATTTTTGATGTCATGCCACAATGAGCGGTGCGTGGGGCAAAGGAGGGCTTCCCTTTCTATTCGTCATCCTCGTTGCGCAGGTACAGATCGATGTCAATCTGCGTTCTTGTTGCGTGGCAAAAATCAATGACGTCGAGCGGAGGCGCAAGGCAGGGGTTGATGTCGTTTACGTAAACCGTGGGTACGATTTCCAGATAAAACGATACGTCGTACATCCTCCGTATCTGATTCAGCAGGGATATTTTATCCTGCAATACCGAAAGGGTTTTGCGCATCTGGTTTTCCACCTCGACGTCATATTCCGAGCATCTGCCAACCTCCCAATGGGCAAAATCGTACCTTGTGCCGTTGCGGCGCAAATCTCCGATTTTCCACGATTTTTCGGGTGCAAGCCCCAGCAGCTCGGAAATCTCGTCGGGAGGAAAATTCCCAACAATCATAAAATAGGTATGGCAGGTATTTCGTGTACGCATCGTAGCCTCCGCTATTGGTTTTGTGCTTTGGTACGATTATACCATAAACGGGGGCGGCTGTCAAACCTTGCAGAAACGTTATACGGTTCTCACGCGACAAAAATCAAAAAGAAATATAGCGGATGCTTGCTTATTTTACCAACAGATTTGTGTCCTGAATGAAATTACGGATTCTATCAAATGCTACGGTATGTCCGTTTTCCACCGTGGGGTGACCCTTATAGCCGCTGTTATCGGCGAAAAGCACAAGGTAAAAAATATCAGATTCGCCTTCAGACATCACGTCGTTAACTGCGTTGGCGATGCCTGTGTCAATATCGCTGTCTGTACCCATCATGCCGTACACGCAGAGGATCGGCACACCGGGGCGTTTTGCGCGAATGCTGCGAAGCAATGCTGCATAGCCTTCCGCCATATTATAGGGGTTCTTTTTTGAGGAGTTAGAATCGTTGGTACCCAGATTGAGAACAATCAGATCCACGGGGTTTGCCTCAAAATCGTAAGGCTTATTGCTGGTGGCGTCTATCTTATCGAAGAATTGATTCATGATAATCTGGGAGTTGTCAAGGGGTAAACAGGCAGGAGCGCCGGCGTAGGAGATGATGTCGCAGTCTGCGCCAAAATACTCTCCCAGCATGGTGGCGTACGTTTGCGTGCCGTCCTCGCATTCCTTAAATTCGGCACCGTCACCCAGGTTTCCGAACCCGCTGGTGATAGAATCGCCGTAAAACTCAAAGCGCAGATCTGCTGCGGGGAAGGCGGTTAACGCTGTGCCGTCCGTATCCAGATTGCTCAGCTTCACCTGCAACCAGCCTTGCTCGGTCATTTTAAGTACCTTTACGGTATGTACGCCCAT
>JAFQWR010000089.1 GCA_017407365.1 Clostridia bacterium | reverse complement strand
CGCTTTTGTCCCTGCCACCCAAGGCGGAGGCAATCAAAGGGGAGCGTGGCTACGAGGTCAGGCTATCCCTGCCGTTGAAGGAGCTTGGTTTGCATACGCCCTTTTGCCTGAATGCCTATCGCATTGAGCAGAAAAATAAGGAAAGCGAGCCTGTTTTGCTTGCATTAAGCCCCACCTACCGCCCCTTTTTCCACACGCCTGCAGCCTTCGTTGAGGTGGAAGCAGAATAAAAAGCGGAGAAGCCGCCCCCACGCAGTCGGGCGCAAAATGCGCTGATTTCAAAAAAACGATAACCGCAGAGCCTCTTGTTATTTTGGGAGGCTCTTTTTTTGTGCAAAAAAGCACCCCTTGATAAAAAGGAGTGCCTGCGCTTTTGTTATACATAGCTGCTTTGAAGGCGGAGCGATTGCCTTGCGTTTTTTTTGAGGTTAAACGAGCTTATAGAATTTTTCAAAACGGGCAGAGGTTTTTTCGTTCAGCCCAACGAAGGTAACCGTTTTTTCCATCGAGGCGGCAATGCCTTCAATGCCCTTGATCTTCTGCAACGCCGTTTCGTCAACACGCTCTACGCTGCTGAAATCGAGGATGAGTCTGTCTGTGCCCTTGAGCACCTCCAAAGCCTTATCAGAAAGCCTGTTTGCATTCAGGAAGAACAGACTGCCCTTTACGCATACCGTTGCGCAATCGTCCATGCCGTTTGCGTCCTCGTCCTTCTCGCTCAGCGTAACGGACATTCCCACCCGCATGCTTCCGATATTCAGAATAAAGGTTACAGCAACACCGCCGAGCACGCCGTACGTCAGGTCGAAAACGACGGTAAGAATGAAGGTGACAAGCAGAATCACGGTGTCGCGCAAGCCAAAGCCTGCAAGCTTAAAAAACAGAGGGAAGCGGCTCATATTGATGGCGACGGAAATCAGAATTGCAGAAAACACGCAAAGGGGAATGTGTTGCAGCACGCCCATGAGCGCAAAATACATCACGAGCAGGAATACTGCGTGGAAGATGCCTGCTAAGGGACTTTTTGCGCCGTTTTCGATGCCGGCGGCAGTCCGCGCGATTGCGCCCGTGGCAGGTAAGCCTCCAAGCAGGGAGGAGCCAATGTTGGCAACACCCTGACCGATCAGCTCCTGATTGGCGTCGAAGCCCGTGCCCGTCATGCCTGCGGCAACGGTTGCCGAAAGCAGGCTTTCAATGGCACAGAGAAATGCAATCACAAGCGAGGGTACAATCAGTGCGCCGAAGCGAATGTCCTTGATGCCCGAAAAATCGATGGGGAAGAAGCCTGCCTCCACCTTGCCGTATTTCGAGCCGATGGTGGCAATGTCTGCGCCTAAGCCGTTTAACAGGAGGGTTGCCAGCGTGCAGACAATCAGCGCAACGAAGGCGGCGGGAATTTTTTTGCTCAGCCTGGGCAGCAGAATCACGCACAAAAGCCCAAGCACGCCCACGCCAAAGGTCGCAAGATCGAAGGTAGAGATGTTTTCGATGTAAGAGATGATTTTTTCAATTGCCTCCGTGCCGCTTGATTGAAAGCCGCAGAGGTCTTTCAGCTGACCGATGAGCAGGGTTACGCCGATGCCCGTGGTAAAGCCGACGGTGATGGGAAAGGGAAAGAATTTCATCACGTTTCCCGCGCGCAACAGACCCATGACAATCAGAATGATACCTGCCATAATGCCTGCAATTGCAAGACCTGTAACGCCGATTTCGGGGCTCAAAAGGTAGCCGAAAAGAATGGTGACAAACGCCGCGGTGGGGCCGCAGATCTGGTGCCTGCTGCCGCCCATTGCCGAGATCAGAAAGCCTGCCACGATAGCGGTGATGATGCCGAACTGAATGCCGTGGGAGGAAACGGAGGAGGGAACGGACTGAATGCCGAGTGCGATGGAAAGGGGCAGGGCAATGATGGCAACCATCAGGCCTGCAACGAGGTCGCCGAGTAGGTCCTTTTTCCTGTAACCCTTCATCGAGAGTAAAAGCTGGGGTTTCATAAGGTACTTCCTTTTTGTATTTATCCGTCAAAAGCCAATTTTCAGGCTACGCATTTTTTCAAACGGAAAAGAGTATAGCACTTCGCTCGCATAAAGGCAAGCAAATTTCCCTTCTTTTTCGTAAATAAAACGGAAAAATCCTCTCTTTTTGCGTAAGGCATACGCATAGCCCTTCCTTGCAGAAAAGCACATGTAAAAACAGCAGGGATGCGCCTATGCAGCAGGGGAAAAAAGGAAACAAAAAAAGAGCTCCTGCCTTTGCAAAAGCTCTTTTCGGTTATGCAATTTTTTTGTGCGGCAATCAGCTGTAATCAAAGGAGGCCTTGTTTTACAGGCTATGCGTCAGCCGTCTTATGCAAGCAGCAAAGGGGATACCCCGTGGCTTTCTTGGCTTTGCAAATTTCACGCAGTCAGTGCGTCACTCCCATTTGGTGGGGATGCCATTCTCGTAGTGCCAGTAATTTCCCTCTGAGGTGGGCTTCGTTTCGCTGTAATAGTATACGGTAGCGTTGATAAGCGGGCTGTTTCCGTCCCCGATGTTGATGCTGTTCCATTCCTCAGCCGTGCCGTTGTAGTAGACGGAGTCTAAGTCGCGGCAATCCGCAAACGCGCTCTCGCCAATCACGGTAACGGAATTGGGGATTACCACGCTGGTGATGCTGGGACACCAGTAGAACGCTCTTTCGCCAATCGAGATGACGGAGTCACCGAGGATTACGGCGGTGAGCTTGGCGCAAAGGTAGAACGTCTGGCTGTTGATGACGGTGATTGCATTAGATAGCGTTATGCTGCTAAGATTAGCGCAATAGAACGCTTCTTTGCCGAGTGTAACAACACTGTCTGTCATCTTAAAGTCGGTAAGGGCAGTGCACCAGGAGAATGCTCCTTCGCCAATCACGGTGACGGAATCGGGAAGAACGATGTTGTTTAGTGAGCCACAAAGGTTGAAGGCATAATCGTCGATTATGACAACGGAAGAGCCAAGATTTACGCTCTTTAATAAATAACAGTAATCGAAAGCATATTCGCCGATGCGTGTAACGGAATCGGGAACTGTAATATCCTGCAGAGCGGTACATCCTGAAAAGGTGCGGTCATCAATTTCGGTGAGGGAAGAGGAAAGGGTAATTTCTTTCAGGTTTACGCAGTATTTGAATGCCTCGTATCTGATTTCTGTGACGGAATTGGGGATAACGATCTCCGTTAAGCCTGCGCAGTCACGGAAGGAGCAAGAGCCGATGGCGGTAAGGGAGTCGGGGAGGGTAAGCTCTGTCAAAGCGGAGCAACCGTCGAAGGCACCGTTATCGATTGTAGTAACAGAGGAGCCTATTTTTACGTTGCTTAAATTTACGCAGCCGGCAAAGGCCTTTTCACCAATCTCTGTAACGGAGTCAGGAATGACAACCTCCGTTAATGCCGTGCAATTCTGAAATGCAGAGTCGCTGATTTTGGTGACGGAGTCAGGAATAACCACCCTTGTCAATGCTGTGCAGCTTGCAAAAGCCCATTCGCCAATCTCGGTGACAGAATCGGGGATTTCTACCTCGGTAAGTCCTGTGCAATAAGAGAATGCAAAATCGCCGATCGTGGTAACGGAGCTTGGGATGGTGATTTCCGTTAAGCTGTAACAACCCGAAAACGCGCTATCTCCAATCACGGTAACGGAGCTTGGGATGGTAATATCCGTTAAGCTTTCACACCCTCTGAAGAGACGCTCCTCAAGCACGGTAAGAGAGGGGGATAGGCGGACGCTTTTTAGCGAGGTGCAGCCCCTAAAGGCCTCGATCTCTATTTCGGTAACGGAATCGGGAAGATAAATGCTCGTCAGTGAGGAGCAGTCATAAAAAGCGGCGTAACTTATCCGGGTAAGAGAATCGGAAAGATGAATGTCCGTCAAAGAGGTACAGCCATAAAAGGCGCTATCATCAATCAATTCGATGGTCTCAGGAAGCGTTACAGAGGTAATAACGGTGTTATCCATAAACGCTTGGTAGTCGATTTTTGTAATGGGCCAAATGCTGTGGCTATCGGGAATCACGACGTCCGTTTCCTCTCCTTCATAACCTCGTACAGTGGCATATGAGCGGTTGTATACAGAGAAGGAAAGCCCCGGGGTCCCGGAAGAGGGGGTATATGGCGGTTCGCATGCGGTAAGACCAAAAAGGCAAACGAGAAGCACGCTGTAAATCAACCGTTTTATGTTTTTTCTCATATAGAAGCCTCCTTGCATAAAAGAGGGTAGAAAGATTCTTTACAGAAAGCCAT
>JAFQWR010000088.1 GCA_017407365.1 Clostridia bacterium | reverse complement strand
ATACGGGATAAACAGGATCAGTAATAAGCACAGTATTATCCTTATCAAATAAATCCAGAATATTGCCAAGATCGGATTTTGCTCCGTCAGAAACGAAAACCTCCTTGGGGTCTAACGTAACGTGAAAGCCCTTGTAGTATTCAGCAATCGCATTACGTAAAAAATCATAGCCCTGCTCGGGTCCGTAGCCACGGAAGGTGCTCTTTTCGCCAAGCTCACAGGAAGCACGCTTCATCGCCTCTACCGATGCCTTGGGAAGGGGCAGGGTTACGTCACCAATGCCAAGACGGATGAGTTTTTTATCCGGATTCGCAGCAGAATAGCTGTTAACACGCTGTGCAATTTCAGAAAACAAATAGCTTTGCTTAATATTGCGATAATTAGAATTGATCTTCATGCGTGATTCCCTTATTTAATCTCAATATACTGCTCACGGGAAGCACCGACAGAAACGTAACGAACGGGGCATTCAACTGCCTTTGCAAGATATTCTACATACACGCGTGCTGCCTCGGGAAGATCCTCTAAGGTACGACAATCGCCGATATCCGTCATCCAACCGTCGAAATATTCGATGATGGGCTTCGCTCTTTCAAGCTTTGCACCCGTGGGAAATTCGGTAACACGCTCACCGTCTACATCGTATGCTACGACAACGGGAATCTTTTTCATAACAGAAAGAACGTCAAGCTTGGTGATAGCAAGGTAATCAGCACCCTGCATACGTACACCATAGCGGGAAGCAGGAACGTCAAAGCCGCCAACACGTCTGGGTCTTCCGGTTGCCGCGCCGTACTCGCCGCCTGCCGCACGAAGTTCCTCTGCTTCTGCGCCAAACATTTCAGCGGTGAAGGGACCTTCACCTACGCAGGTAGAATAAGCCTTCATAATACCAATGCTTTCATCAAGCTTATGATTGGGCACGCCTGCACCGATGGGAGCGTAGGCTGCAATCGTGGAAGAAGACGAGGTATAGGGATAGATTCCGAAATCGATATCGCGCAATGCACCGAGCTGAGCCTCAAACATAATGCGCTTGCCTGCTTTTGCAGCTTCGTTTAAGTATAAGCCGGTATCCGTAATAAAGGGCTTTAATACATTGCCGTATTCCTCTAAATAAGCAATCATATCCTCTACCGTTACAGCTTCAGCTCCATATGCCTTCTGAACGGTTAAGTTCTTCCATTCAACGACGTCTGCAAGATGCTCCTTCAAAGCTTCTACCTCAAAAAGGTCACCCATGCGGAGAGCCTTCTTCATATATTTATCGCTATATACGGGAGCAATACCGCGACGGGTAGAGCCAAATTTCTTATCAGCAAGACGCTCTTCCTCGAGGCAGTCCAGCTGAACGTGATAAGGCATACAAATTACAGCCTTATCGCTGATTTTCAGGTGATCGGGCGTGATTTCGATACCTGCATCGCGCAGTCTGCCGATTTCACCGACAAGGTGCTTGATGTCGATAACCATACCGTTACCCATCACGTTTACAACGTTCTCACGGAGAATACCGGAAGGTAATAAATTGAGGATAAATTTTCCCTTAGGATTTATAACCGTATGGCCTGCATTATTACCGCCCTGGTAACGTACAACCACATCATAGTCTTCACTAAGCAAATCCACCATTCTTCCCTTACCTTCGTCGCCCCAATTGATACCAACAATTGCAGATAACATAATTAAAACTCCTCCTGGAAAAGCTTTATTGCACAGAAAAAACACCGCAAACGGAAATTCCGAAGCGGCGCAAAATCGGTGCCATATAATTTCCTAATCAATTATATAGAAAATGAATGAATTCGTCAACTGTTTTTTTGCACTTTTTCCTTTTATAGGGTATAGAATTAACTTATACCCGGTATTCATTTTACTTATACCCCAACAATCAAGTAACATCTAAAATACAAAACAAATTTGGATTTTTAACAATCAGACAAACTGCATAGCGCCCGACGGGCAGACTTTCAGCAAAACCTAAGCAATAACCTCTTGACAATTTTTTTTTGATTTGGTATGATTATATCAAAGGAGTATATTATGAAAAAAATCAGACCCAATCAATCAAAAAAGCTGATGCATATCGTGCTATCATTCGTTCTGAATGCCGCCGCATTTATGCTGATCTGGACAAGCAGTATGCGCCTGCTGTGCATCATCAATGCAATATGGCTTGGCGTTACCTTTGTTATGCTTTATTATTACATCACATGCTACTATCAGTTTGAAGCAAGCGGAGTAACCGTTAAGGAAGGAAATAAGCGTACGGTTGTACCTTATAAAAAGGTATATCAGGTGATACTGGCTTCCTCTTACCCAATCGACCCCAATCAGCCAATCACCAAACAAGAGCACAATCTTGAGCTAAGGCTTTTGCTTTGCTCTGCGACTTTGAATACAGATATTATTTCTGCAGATTATACCGCATACGGTCACGCACAAAAAGACGCCAATGCAAATGCCATTCTTTGTAGCCTTGTGTATTCCCCCGAAATTCTGAATGCACTTTTATACGATCATCCGTATGATATTCTGGTACCTCTTGCTCTGTATGAGGAAAAGAAAAATACATTCGAATTGTTATTCCGCACCCATGAGATAATAGATGACAGATATGTTTTGTTAAACGCAAAGCGCTGAATGAAATTACAAATCAAAAAAAAGACTGCTTTTGTAGCAGTCTTTTTTTTATGTCATCTTTTTTCGGAAGAAGAATTTCAACAGCCCTCTTATAACAGCGGGCGGTTTGAAGCAATAGATTCTCACTCACAGCCTCCTTTTACAACGCAGACAAGTAAAAATCCGCTCTGCAGCTGAACAGAGATATTCGTATCCGTTGCTACATTCGAGATGCCCCTTGTATCATCAGCAGTAAGCGTTAAACCGTCAGCATTGTAGAATAACCCTTGTGCTTTCAGTATATGCGCATCCTCACCAAAGGGTACCAAGGAGATCTGCGCGCCTTTTTCAACAGATAACAAAATTGAGTCAAAAACAGAATACAGGCTACAGGTGCTTGTGTGCGTAACTGCACGCATCCCAAGCTTGCTTGCTTTTTTCATAAGGCCGAGATTTCCCAAAAAATGGTCCTCTCTGCCGCCCTCTGCTCCCAGAAAAACAACCTCTGTTATTCCTTGCGCCGCGCAATCCTCAACACATAGCTGACCGTCGGTACTGTTTTTGATGGGATCAAACTGCAAAACCCGCTTTGCACTTACCTCTCCGTGAAAGGAATCGTTATCGCCCACAAAAACATCCACTTCAACACGATTCTCTACAGCATAACGGTAGGCACCGTCTGCCGCATATACAACGCATCCATCTGAATACGCGTGAAGAATCTCCTCAGAAGGGGGATTACCGTTCAGCAGAATCAGCGCCTTCATGCGTTTTTGATATTCTGAATAACGGCAGCAGGATCCTCTGCCTTAAAAACGTAGTTTCCGGCAACAATTACCTCTGCACCTGCCGCAACAGCAACGGGCAAGGTAGAAGCGTTAATACCGCCATCCACTTCAAGAAGAATGTGAAGATTCTTTTCGTCAATCAACTTACGCAAAGCAGAAAGCTTATCTACTGCGGAGGGTAAAAACGCCTGTCCGCCAAAGCCGGGCTCTACACTCATAACCAAAATCATATCAACAAGATCCAGATAAGGAAGCACAGCATCAACGGGAGTATTCGGTTTAATAACAACGCCCGATTTTTTACCAAGCGCACGGATTTTCGTCAATGCCTCTGTAACGTTATCCGTAGCCTCCACGTGCACGGTGATATAGTCTGCACCGGCGGCGGCAAACTGCTCTACATAACGCTCAGGACGGTCAATCATCAGATGTACGTCTAAGGGTAAACGGGTATGCGGACGAATATCAGCAATCATTTTAATGCCAAACGTGATATTGGGTACAAAAATGCCGTCCATAACGTCACAATGAATCATATCGGCGCCCATTTGGGTCAATTTTTGAATCTCTTCACCCATTTTCGCAAAATCTGCTGAAAGAATGGAAGGTGCAACCATCGTTTTACGCATAATAATTCTCCTTAATCGTATTTCTTTTTATCTTTTTCTCTTGCTTCACTTCTCAGCGTTACATATCTTTGATATCTGCCCTTAGAGAGCAAACCTTCTTCGACCGCCTGTTTTACAGCACAATCGGGCTCACCAAGATGCGCACAGCCCAAAAATCGGCATTCCATAGAATACGGTAGGTATTCGGGATATGCATCACATACGTTTTCTTCGGTAAGATTCAGAAAATCAAGCTGTAGATTTGAAAAACCCGGGGTATCAGCAAGTAGCGTATCGCCATTTACCGGATATAATTCGGTATGACGCGTGGTCTGCCTGCCGCGATCAATGCGGCTCAACTCGCCCACAAGAGCATTTTGCCCTGTTAAAGCATTCAGAAGAGAGCTTTTGCCAACGGCTGACTGTCCTGCAAGAGCAGTACACTTCCCCTGCAATACATTTTGTAAGGCATCCATTCCTTCACCGCTGTGCGCAGAAAAGGCAATTACCGTATGTGTAGCGCCGTATTCCGCCATAACTTCCTGCAAAAAAGACTGCTTAAAGGCATCACTTTTAGAAACCCCGATGATAACGGGAATATTCTCACGGTTGGCAAGCACCAAGAGCTTATCTACAAGAAGATAATCGGGCTTAGGAAGCTCTGTAAGCAGAAGCAGAAGCTGGTCTATATTGCTAACGGGAGGACGCATCAGTATATTTTTACGAGGCAGAATACGCTCAATTACGTATTCATCTCCTACGGGCGATATCTCAAGAAAATCCCCAACCGTAAGTCGTCCTTCTGTTTTTTTCAGCTTTTTACGTGCGGAGCAGGTGACAAGCTCTCCTTTTTCGGTGACGCAGGTATATGCACCGCCTACGCCCATAATCATTCTTGCCTGAATCATTTCTTATCACCGTCCATATACTTCTGGCGAAGCTGACCGCAAGAGCCACTGATATCTGCGCCGGTTGTTCTGCGCAGGGTTGCACTTACACCGCGCTTCGTAAGCTTTTGCAAAAACTCCTGCGCCTGCGCACGGGTAACCCCCTTTAAGCTGCTTTCCTTTACCTCGTTAAGCGGTATCAGATTTACGTGACACGAAAAGCCTAAGGTCAACTTTTTGATTGCGGAAATGTCCTCTTCCGTATCGTTGAAGCCGTGCATTAAGGCATATTCAAAAATCACCCGTCTTCCTGTAGCGTTCGCATAATGCTTTGCCGCCTCTGCAGTTTGCTGAACGGTGTATTTGTTAGCAATGGGCATAACCTCCTTACGCTTGGCATCGATAGCGGCGTGCAAGGAAATTGCAAGAGTAACAGGAAGCCCTTCATTTATAAACTGCTCTAAACGGTCTAATAGACCGCAGGTAGATAGGGAAATGTTTCTGCAAGAAATATTGATGCCCTCTTTTTGGCTGACAAGACGCAAAAAGCGCACCGTATTATCATAGTTATCAAAAGGCTCTCCGCAACCCATAAGAACAAGATTGGTGATGGCTCTTTTTTTAGGAGTGCCGCCCTGCAGGCTGTTTACAAGCAAAACCTCACCAAGCATTTCTGCTGCAGAAAGATTGCGCACCAGACCGTACTGACCGCTTGCACAGAACTTACAGCCCATACGGCAGCCAACCTGTGTGGAAAGACAGAGTGTATCACCGTAATCGTGACGCATAAACACACATTCCACACGGTTCCCGTCGGGTAGTGCAGTGAGGTATTTTACCGTGCCATCCTTAGATACAAGGGTTGCCTCCGCCTCAGCGGTACGAACCGTGAACTCCTCCGAAAGCTTTAAGCGTAAATCCTTTGGAAGATTGGACATTTCCTCAAACGGAACGTACGCATAAGCAAACTGCGTGATTTGCTCTGCGCGGTAACCGGGAATACCCCTCTCGGTGAGGATCTGCTTTAATTCATCGGGAAAAAGATGTAAAAGCTCTTTTTTCATGCGTTTCTCCTGAGTAATGCGCCAAAAAAGCCCTCTCCGTCTGTATCGGGAAGAAATAAAAAGCTATTCTCCTGATGAAATTCCGGATGCGTTTCTAAAAACAAACGAACCTGCTCTTCATTTTCTTCAGGCAAAATGGTACAGGTGGAATATACCAGATAACCGCCCTTTTTAACATAAGAGGCATTAGCGGATAGCAACGATTGTTGCAGCTTTACAAGCGAGGGGATATCCTGCGGCTTACGCTGATACAGAATTTCGGGTTTACCCGAAACTACCCCAAGCCCTGAGCAAGGAGCATCCACCAACACACAGTCAAAGGCATCTATCCAATCAGGCACAGTTTCCGTAGAGTCATGATGCATAGGATGAACGTTTTTCAGCTCCAAACGATCTGCATACTCTTTGATGCGATCCACGCGATGCGCATACACCTCACAGGAAACAACCTCAGCATCAGGAAAACGCTCTGCAAGTAAAGCGGATTTACCACCCGGTGCGGCACAGGCATCCAATATACGCTTGTAATCTCCGTCGGGAAAAAGATTGCCGATTTTAACAGAGCCAAGACTTTGCTTAACATAATAGCACGAGGGCACATCAGCAGAAATTACCCTCTGATAATCTGCATAAAAGCAATTCTCTGCGGTAGAGGGAACAACGGTTACTCCCCTTTTCTCAAAGCGCTTCTTCACCTCAAGAAAGCTTTTATGTGCGGTGCTTACACGAAAATGCGCAAACTGTCGTTCTCTTATGCGTATAATTTCCTCTGCTTTCTCAAATCCATACGCCTGAACAAGCCGTTTTACAAGCCATAAGGGATAAGAATGCGTGACAGACAGCCTTTCTTCCTCAGTTTCTGCATCGGGAAGCACAACGGCTTTTGACTTTTTGATAACTGCATTCACAAAGCCCGTCAGCTCCTTCTTGCCTATTTCACGGGCAAGAGAAACGCATTCGTTGCAAACGGCGTAATCGGGCATATGCGAATACCGCATCAAGTATACCCCCATGCGCAAAAGAGATAAAACAGCAGGCTTGGGCTGTTTGGTAAGCAATACATTTATTACAGCATCCACGGTGACAAGACGCTCCATAGTGCCGTAAACAATCTCTGTTAAAAAAGCACGGTCGCAATCATCAGCAGAAAGCGCACGGGTCAGTCGGTCGGATATATACGAGCCTCTGCGCAATACGTCATCAAGCACCTTATAGGCTCGTGCTAAGGTCGCCGCGCTCATCTTGCAGAACGCAGGTCACCCTGCACTATTTTTCTTCCGCGTAAAAGATCGGTATCCTTCATACGCTTACCTCCGGGAAGCTGAACCTCTGTTAAGCGAAGTGCGCCCTCGCCGCAAGCAACAATAAGACCGCTCTTTTCATCTGCACGCAGAATCTGAGCAGGAGTACCGCTCCCCTCACAAAGCTCTGCCCTCCAGACCTTAAAGGGCTGATCCTGATAAAGCGCATAAGCACACGGCCAGGGATTAGTGCCACGCACAAGATTAAAAATCTGCCTTGCAGGCAAGGAAAAATCTATTGCGGCATCGGCTTTATTTAACAAGG
This sequence comes from Clostridia bacterium, assembly GCA_017407365.1. GTDB lineage: Bacteria > Bacillota > Clostridia > Christensenellales > HGM11417 > RGIG2219. The sequence continues at coordinate 1,478 of JAFQWR010000088.1, read as the reverse complement.
GAAAATAGCTCGATTTTTCATCATCCTGAGGCACAAACGTCGCCTCGCCCCCAAAATAAGCCCTTAAAGCGACAATAAGCTCTTCTGCACCGATTACACTAAGTCGCGTAAGCAGCTCTCCGTACGTTTCACTTTCGCCTATCTCAACACTTTTGGAGTGCATCACCGCACCGGTATCAAGACCCAATTCCGTTTGCATAATGGAAACGCCCGAAATCTGCTCACCCTGAATGATTGCCCATTGCACGGGTGCCGCGCCACGGTAGGCAGGCAGTAAGGAAGCATGTACGTTAAGAACCGGAGCGATATCCAAAATTTCTTGCGAAAGAAGTTGTCCGTAAGCCGCAGTGATCATCAGATCGGGATTTAATTCACGAAGAGGTGCAACGCCCTCTTTCTTTAACCGTTCAAACTGAAACAAGGGTAAGCTAAGCTTTTCGGCACACGCTCTGACCGGTGTGGGTAAAAGTCTTCCCTTTCGGTCTTTTGCTCGGTCGGGTTGAGAAACAACCGCAACAATCTCGTACTCCCCAACAGCTACCAACGCTTCAAGCGAAGGAACAGCAAAATCGGGTGTACCCAAAAACACAATCCTTTTTTTCATGCTTATTCTTCCTCGTAGCCCTTATCGATATATAAAACACCTTCAAAGTGATCCATCTCGTGTTGGATCACACGCGCGAAGAAATTGCTTGCTTCAAATTTATACGCCGATCCATCCAAACGGTGATTGAGCACGGTGATTCTCTTGTGGCGGTCTACAAGAAGGTTTTTAGCGCGAACACTAAGGCACCCCTCGTAATCCGTGGTTGTCCCCTCTGCCTTCAGAATTTTGGGGTTGATTAAAACAAGCTTTCTGCCCTCGTAATCAATAACCGCAATGCGGCGGATAATACCAATCTGCGGAGCAGCCAGACCGTAGCCCTGCGCTTTATAGAGAGTATCCCACATATCGTCGATAAGAAGCTTAAGCTTCGCATCAAACACCGTTACCTCTCTGCTAATTCTGCGCAAAAGCACTTCATCCTTCATCGTCACGATTTCTCTGATTGCCATAATAAGCCCTCCTCAGCTCAAATTACCCGGATTGATCTCCGTATATACAATAACACCCTTTTTCTTACATTCATCGACAATTGTATAAACACCGTCGATGATTGCATCGGTATCATTGCCAAACACACGCATCAGAACCTGAAAGCGGTATTTTTTCATAATGAATTTAACGGGTGATTTCATTTTGTTAAAAAATACAAAGCTTTTTTCGTACTTCTGCTTAAAGGTAAGCAGCTTACTGTAAAGCTCCTTTAATGCCGCAATGCCGTCCTCTTCCTTTTCAGCAACCACCATCACACGGATAATACTGCCAAACGGAGGATATTTTGCCGCCTCGCGAAGTAAAATTTCATGCTCATAAAAGGAATGATAATCATAATCCTTGGCAAGACGCACAAGCGGATGATGCGGCGTATGCGTCT
>JAFQWR010000087.1 GCA_017407365.1 Clostridia bacterium | reverse complement strand
GCCGTCGGCGTTCTTGAAATAATCGGGCAGATATTCCTGCTTGCGGCGATACATCATGCGGTTTTCGGAAACAAATTCCGAAACGTGATCTCTGAGGGAAGCGGGAATGCGGATAAAGAAATGAGCCAGACACTCTCTGCCGGCTGCCGTTATTGCGTACAGCATATCCTGATTGGGTGCAACGATGGAGCAAAGCAGATCACTTTCTAAAAGATCGTGAATCAGAATTCTGCATTCCATCTGCGGAATCCATTCGTTTGTTACGCTGCAGATATCCACGACGGTATCCTCTACCAAGGGGATTTCCATTTTATCGAAGACAAAAAGCATAATCAGCTTGTTTGTTGTTTCATTCGCAGAATGCATCGCTCACCCTCCTTAGTATCCAGTAGTATTATTCTATCACATATTTTGCATTTTGGATAGTATTTTGAAGCACTTTTCAGAAGATACAAATAAACTTTGTACAGATTACACAAATTCACCGTAAAATTCTCACAACCCTTTGCCTGACAAAAAAGATTCTTTATCCGCCGGCAGGTATAAAACCCGTTTTTTTGTCAATCATAATGAACGCTCATCATTTTCCCCCTTTTATTCGGAGAGGTCTGCTTGCCATTGCAAATGCAGGCCTCTCTTTTGCTGTGCGCCGCTCCGGTATTCCTTGGGCAAGCTTCCCTCTTTTTCCCTCTCTTTCCACAACACAATCGGCCGCACAAAAAAAATTTTCCCCGTACACCGTCCGTTTATCGGTTTACTTATTCGGGGAATTTTGTTATAATAAATAAGATATACAGATTGATTCTGTTTGGAGGTTACGAATGAATAAGCCATGCTTTGACAACACTGCGTATGTAGAGCAACAGACGACGAAAATTCTGCAACGGATCAATAGCTTTAACGATAAGCTCTATCTGGAATTTGGCGGCAAAATGTTCGATGATATGCATGCAGCGCGCGTTTTGCCCGGCTACGACCCCAACAACAAAATCAAAATTTTGCAAAAGCTGAAGGATATTTCCGAAATCATCGTATGCATCAATGCAAACGACATCACACGCAACAAAATGCGCGCCGACCACGGCATCAGCTATGCATCCGAAACGCTTTCGCTCATCGACCAGCTCCGTGCCGCAGGGCTCACCGTTTCAGGGCTTGTGATTACCCTGTACGAAAAGCAACCTGCCGCAGATGCCTTCCGTCAGAAGCTTACACGCCGTGGCGAAAAGGTTTATCTGCACTACCGCACCGAGGGGTACCCCATGGACCTCGACACCATTGTATCAGATAAAGGCTATGGCAAAAACCAGTTTATTCCCACCGAAAAGCCGTTGGTTATCGTAACCGCCGCCGGCGCAGGAAGCGGTAAGCTTGCCACCTGTCTGAGCCAGATGTTCCACGAGTATAAGCACGGAAAAACGGCGGGCTACGCAAAATTCGAAACCTTCCCCGTGTGGAATCTGCCCTTGAAGCATCCCGTCAACATTGCGTACGAGGCTGCCACGGCAGACCTTCTTGACGTAAATATGATCGACCACTATCATCTTTCGGCATACGGTGAAATTGCCATCAACTACAACCGTGACCTTGAGATGTTCCCCATCATCAACAATATCTTGCAACGCATTCTGGGAAGAGAGCTTTACCGCTCCCCCACCGATATGGGTGTGAATATGATCGCCTCGGGCATTACAGACGACGAAGGATGCTCGGAAGCCGCCAAGCAGGAGGTTGTACGTCGCTATTTCAAATCTGTGGTGGAATACAAGCAGGGCACGGGTAAGAGCGAAACGATTGAGCAGATTAAACTTTTGATGAAGCAGCTGGATATTTCTACCGAAATCCGCCGTTGCGTGCCTGCGGCACTTTCGCACGCCAAAAAGAAAAGCTGCCCCGCATTTTCGATCGAACTACCCGACGGCACGCTGATTTCGGGCAAGCAAGCCACTCTGATGACGGCAGAAAGCTCCTGCGTGCTGAATGCCGTAAAGCATCTTGCAGGCATCAACGAAACGGTGCTTCTGCTTCCCTCTCAGGTAATCGACCCCATTTTGTATTTCAACGAAAGCATTTGTCAGCACAGCAACAAAATGCTTTCTCTCGATCAGACGCTCGTAGCTTTAACGGTAGCCACCGCATACAGCGAAACGGCTAAGCGTGCATGGGAAATGCTTCCTCTGCTGAAAAACTGCCGTGCGCACGCTACCTATATCGTAGAGGCACAAAACGAGGCTTCGCTCCGAAAGCTTGGCATCGACTACACGTCTGAGCCGGTATTTTTAAGCGATAAGCTTTTTGTATAACAACCGTCGGCGCAGCGAGCAATTCTCGTTGCGCCTTTTTAATAAAAAACACCGCTGATTTTGGGAGGAAGCATGAAAAAGACCAAGGACGTTTTTATCAGTTATAAGCGCATCGACGGCAAGGCTTACGCGCATGAGTTTTACGAGGAGCTTTCAAGCCTCGGCTACTCCGTTTTTTTAGACACCGAAATACTGCAAAACGGCAAGTATGAAAGCGCCATTATGCAAAGAATCACCGATTCCACCGATTTTTTAATCATTATAACCCCCTCCCTGCAACAGGATGGCGAGGTTGGCTGGCTGAAAAAAGAGGTGGATTTGGCAATAGAAAAGGGCAAAAACATCATTCCCATCTATTACATTTCGCCCGACGCCCTCTGCCCCTCTCTGCAAGCAATCAACGAATACAACGGCATCAAAATGAGTGAAAGCAGCTTTACCGATGCCATCAACGCACTCATCGGCAAGCTGATGCTTTCGACACAGGATATTACCTATAAATCCGACCCAAAGAAATCAGACGAGGAAACCATAGACGACCTCCGTGCCTATATGCACCGCCACACCACACGCGCGTTTATGGAGCTTGCCATAGGCGCCGCCCAAGAGGGAGAGCTGCACGACGAAAATTACAGCCTTGCCTTGCTTGCGCAGGAATCGGATTACGATGTCATTTCCTTTCTGTGGATTCTTGCATTCAAGTGCAAAAAATACCTGAGCGCAATTCCTCCTGAGCTGGATGAAATTGTGCCTGTATTCAATTTGTTTATCCCTCTCATTGAGGATACTCTTGCCGCATACGCCATTCTGATTGACGAGGGCAAGCT
>JAFQWR010000086.1 GCA_017407365.1 Clostridia bacterium | reverse complement strand
TTATCTTGCCTCTCCCACACGCTATCACGAGGAGCAGGCAAGGCTGTTTCTGCAAAACGGCAAGCACGTGCTGTGCGAAAAGCCCATTGCTCTTTCTCTCTCCGAATACCAATCTCTGTGTGCGCTTGCAGACGAAAAGGGGCTTGTATATATGGAAGCAATGATGAACGGCTACGTCCCCGAGCTGAATTTGTTAGAGCAAAAAATAGCGGAGCTTGGCGGGGCGGTTTCTGCCAGACTGGATTTTTCTCAACGCTCCTCAAAGCTCGATGCCTTTCTCCGTGGAGAGGTGGCAAGCTCCTTTTCAAAAGAGAGCGGAGGAGCATTGAACGATCTTGGTGTGTATCCCATCCGACTTGCAATCCGACTGTTCGGTAAGGTTGAAGAGGTGCAGGCGTCAGCAAAAAAGCTACATAACGGCGCAGACGGAAGCGGAGCCGCCTTGCTTTGTTTTCGCAATGTAATTGTATCGGTAACCTACTCAAAGCTTTGCGAGAGCGCCGTAAGAAGCGAAATTTTGTGCCAAAACGGCGCGATAACCATTGGGCTGACTTCCCGTCTGACCGGAGTAACCTGCCGAAATTCAGGTGGTATCATTGCGTCAGGTGCGGCAGAGCGGGGCTTTGCGGAATCAATCACGCACGAGCTGACCGCCTTTATAAAAGCGGTGAACGGAGAGGGTAAAAAGGCGTATCATTCAAACCGTGAGGTCACGTATGAGTGCGTCCGTGTGATGCAATGCATCCGCGCGCAGACCTGTTGAATTGCATATAAAAATCCCCCTGTAAAGCATTTGCCTCGCAGGGGGATATTTTTATAGATTTGGAATACTGTGTTAATAAAAGCTTTGTGCTAAATAAAAATGATTTATGTATAAAAAAAGGAACCCTTGATTATCAAGGATTCCATTCTGTTGGTGTGGAGGATGGGACTTGAACCCACACGGTGTAACCATACGCCCCTCAAACGTACGCGTCTGCCAGTTCCGCCACCCCCACAAGACAGCCTATTTATTCTACCTTATTTCCAAATATTTGTCAACTGATTTTATCGTGTTTTCAAAAAAATATTTTTTGTAGGCGCATATTTTTTGCGGATGGTTTTTTAGGTACAGCCCGATAAATTCGTTTGCATTCAGCGGTAAAAAATGCTAAACTATATACAGTAAAAAAAGAGGTGCTTTTTTATGCGTATTCTGTTTGTTTGCTTGGGTAATATCTGCCGTTCTCCCATGGCGGAATTCGTTTTCCGTGATATGGCAATTAAGGCAGGTAAGGGAAATGCGTTTGAGGTTGCATCTGCCGCAACCAGCTATGAGGAAGAGGGCAACGGCGTTCATCACGGCACACGCCGCATTCTCGATCAGTATAAAGTACTCTATACTGCACGCAAGGCACGTAGAATGACTAAGGAGGATTACGCCTATTACGATCTGATCGTAGGTATGGAGCAATCCAATATCCGCAATATTCTACGTATCACGGGCGGTGATCCCTTTGGTAAGGTGCGCCTTTTGCTTCCCGATTATGACGTTGCAGATCCTTGGTATACGGGCAACTTTGAGGATACCTATCGTGATGTGGTAAAGGGTTGCCGTGCTTTGCTGGAAGAAGTTGAGGCAGAGGAATAGAATCAGAAGGCTTATCGGAAATAGGCCGTCCGTTTTATAATAACCTTACTGATTCTTCTGCGAAAAAAAAATAAAAGCCCCAATTTGTTGGGGCTTTTTTTGTTAGTCCTTATTTTCATCGGAATCCACAGGATCAAGATAGCTGGGGGATTTTCCGAGATAAGAGCCGAAGCCGAGAGAGAAGGGCTTGCTCTTAGAGGAGCTTCTGCTGCCGCCGCCACGGTTATCTCTGCGGTCATCGCGTCTGCCGCCGTTGCGTCCGCGGTTGTAGCCGCCCTCACGGCGCTCACCGTCACGTCTTTCACCGCCGCGTCTTTCGCCGTCACGCTTTCCGCCGTTCTGCTTTTTCAGACGCTTAGGGGTGATTACAACATATCTTCTGGGATCCTCACCCTCACTCGAGGTGTCAACCTCTTTATTGCCCTGAAGTGCGGCGTGAATGATGCGACGCTCTGCGGGATTCATGGGCTCTAATCTTACACGTCTGCCGGTGCGAACTGCTTTGTCTGCAAGCTTTGCGGCAAGACCCTTTAAGATTTCCTCACGTTTTTCACGGTAGTTTTCGCAGTTTAAGTGGAGGCGTTTGTATTTGCCGCCCTTTTCGTTCAGGATAAGAGAAGCAAGGAACTGAATGGAATCCAGTACGTCGCCGCGATAGCCGATCAAAGCGCCGGTGTCCTTACCCGTGATGTTGATGTCTACCGAATCGGGGTGCTCAACAGCGGTGATCTCGCATTCAACGCTCATGTGCTCAGCCATACCGCGTACAAATGCGATAGCCTTTTCCGTTTCCTTCGAAAGAGGTAAAACTATCTCTTCCTTTTCGGGTGCAGCAGAGGGCGCCTCAGCTTCTTCCTCAGCCTTTTCAGCTTCTGCAATGATTGCCTCAATGGGTTCAGCCACGATCTTTTTGGTAACGTCAACGCGTGCTTTTTTCAGGAAGCCGCCATGCTCGATAACAGTGATTTCCGCTTCGTCTTCCGTAAGACCAAGCTCCTTTAAGCCTGCTCTGATAGCATCTTCCACTTTACTTGCCTTAAATTCCATGTTTTTATCTCCCTTTTTCTCTGCGATAGGATGCGCTTTTTTCAAAATCCTTTTTCGCAAAATCTTTTCTGATTGATTTGTCAACGAAGTAATTGATTGCAAAGTTTGCAAGCATCATAAACGTTGAGTTGAATACGATATAAACAGCAAATGCTGCCGTGTAGTTGATGGAGAAGAACAGCATCATAATGGGGAAGAAAATCAGCATAAACTTATTCATGCCGCCGCCCATAGCGTTTTCCTGCGCCTGCGATTGCTGCTGGGGCTGCATCTTCATCATAAGCCATTGCGAAAGGAAGGAAACCGCAGCTGCAAGCACGGGCAGAATAAAGAAGCCGTTTGCACCCTTGTTGTTTTCTCCGTTGTATTTGCGAATGACTGCGCCCATAACCTTCTGGTAATCTGCTTCAATTTCTTCGGCAGATTTTCCGTCCTGATACACCAGCTTTTTGATGCCGTTAGCACCCGTAGTGTTGTTGCTGCCGGAGGAGGTGAACATCTCACCTGCTGTGGCAATGGGTCTGCTTAAAGGGGAATCGGGACGCCAGGGGTTTTTGATCCATAAAAAGTTTGGCGAAATTTCGTCGTACTGTTTAATCAGCGCCTCGTCGATTTCCGTTTGAGACATGCTTGTTGCTGTAAGACGGTTGTATTCAGCCGCCATCTCATTGTAGATATCGCCGATGTTTTTTGTTGCAAATTGATTTAAGCCTGCCAGGATAAAGAAGAACATCACCAAGGTGATCAGCGAGGGCAGGCAAGCGCCACCCATCGAATAGCCTTCCTTTCTCATGCGGGCGGTCATTTTTTGCTGATACAGAGCCTGATCGCCGCGGCATTGCTTTTCCAGCTGCTCAAGCTCGGGCGCAAGACGCTCCTGAATGATGGCGTTACGCTTCATACTTTTGCGGCTGATGATGTCAAAGGGCAGAGTAATCATTTTTAACATAAGGGTAAAAATGATCATTGTCCAACCGATGTTTCCCGTCCAGCCCTGCACCCATTGCAATACGTGCCCTACGATGGGGTAGAGGGCGGGAATATTGCCTTCCGGTATCAGTGGAACGAGAACTTGCGTTATAATACCCATTTCATATCTCCTTTTAAGTTGTCGGGAACGGGGTCAAAGCCGCCTTTGGCAAAAGGATTGCAACGCAAAATACGGTATGCACCAAGCAAGCAGCCCTTAAACACACCGTGCTTTTGTATCGCCTCTATGGTATAGCGGGAGCAGGAGGGGTAATACCTGCAATTGCTGGGAATCAGAGGCGATAAATATTTTTGATACAGCCGAATCAGCCAGATACAAAACTTTTTCATTGTTCCTTACTGTAAAGGTTGGCTTTTTTCAGCAGTCGCTTCAAGGCAGACTGCAATTGTGCATAAGATGCTTCTGCTGCTGCGCTTCTGGCAAGCACTACGAAATGAAACCTTTGCTGCATAAGGGGGATCTCTCTTCTGAAAGCTTCCTTCAGTCTGCGTTTGATCAGGTTGCGTACAACGCTTTTTCCGATCTTCTTGCTGACAGAGAAGCCTACCTTCAATTTTTCGTTTTTAGAGGGCACGAAAAACAGTACAAAAAATTGGCAGGCTACCGACTTGCCCCTGCGATATACGTGGTCGAATTGATTGTTTTTTCGAAGTCGGTAAACTGCTTGCATAACGTTCCTCTTGCAAAAAGAAAGTAAGCCGCAGTCCAAAAAAAAGGGAGCAGAAAATCAGCCCCTTTTTGATTTGGAATACGGCTCAAGAAAACAATTGAAGGAAAGGGCAAGGGCGAAATGCCTATGCCGATAAGAAGGGAATACCGCGCCTTATCCTACGCGGCAAATGTTATCTCGAAAGTACCTTTCTGCCTTTGTTGCGGCGTCTCTGCAGAACGTTTCTGCCGTTTTTGGTTTTCATTCTCTGACGGAAACCGTGCACCTTGCTTCTTTGCCTTTTTTTGGGCTGGTAGGTTCTTTTCATTGCTACTATCCTCTCTTTGTTATTTGTGCAATTACCATAATATTATACTAAACATTGCCGTAGTTGTCAACCAAAATAAGGGGAAAAGAGGGGTTTTTGAATATTTCTTTTTTGCGTGGGCTTTTTCCCTTCCATCCGTACAAATAAAGAGGAGAAAGCGGTGCGAAGGAGAGGTGCTTTTGCGCCGTAAAAAAATATTTTTAAGGTTTTTTCAAATTATACCAACAAAAACAGATGCTGATGTGTCTAATAGATGAAAGAAGCTTTTAAGGAGGCTTGTAATGAAAAAATTAGTTTATTCTATACTCATTTCTGTATTGCTGATTGGCTTACTTGGTGCGCTTTCAGCTTGCGGCAGATGGCATACATGGTATTCCGTCAATTTGCCGACGGAGGAAACGATGTCGTCGTTTGAAAGCACGGACGCCCTGCGGTCATACCTGTCCTCTCATACCAAAAAAAATGTATACCGCGATAGCCTGTTTTCCTGCGCGGGAGCAATGAAGGACGCTGTCAACGATATGCCTATGGCTCCGGGGGATACAGGTGCTTCCCTTGATAACAGCGAAACAAACGTGCAGGTCAGCGGTATCGACGAGGGCGATACGGTAAAAACCTATCTTGCTTCAAACGGAAAAAGCTATCTTTTCAGCTGTGTTATCGAGAATGAAGCAAGCCGTATCATTGCCTTTGAGCCCACGCTTGGCAGAGTAACCTCCGCAGATTGCGAGGGCTATGTGCCCTACGGCTTTTATACGTACGGGGGTAAGGTGATTGTCTACGGCAGGATGGAAAAGGAGGATAGCATTACCTTAACTGTCTACGGATTCAACGAGGAAAGCGGAGCGCTTACCGCAGAACGCACGCTTTCGTTCCCAAATACCTATTTCTGCCATTCTCGTATGATTGACGGAAGAGTATATGTAGTAATGCAATCCTACAGTATGGTAAACGAAGATGGTGAGCCGCTTCTTCCCTCATATCTGGATACCGCAGAGGGCAACGAAATCAAGCTGCTTTCCTCCGAGAATGTATTTGTGGGTGCAATCCCCACGCGCGCATACGGGTACGTATATCTTGTTTCCTTCTCAGCAGAAAGCGCACTCGATTTTCATGCATATATCAGCAGCTACGACGAAATATATATGAGTAAAAGTGCCCTGTATCTTCTGAGTAGAGATTACCGTGAGGATATCACCTATTTCACGCGCTTTGCAATGGATGCAGAGGGAAGACTTTGCTACGAGGGACGAAACAGCATTCCCGGCTATATTTCCTCACAGTTTTTTGTCGATGAATACCGGGATGTATTCCGTGCAGTTGCCTACAGCTACGATACCGACCTTTTGAATAACGTCACCAAGCTGTATACCTTTGATCTTTCCAAGGAGGGCTTCCCCCTAATGGGTGTATCCGAGGGCATGGGCATCGGTGAATCGGTGTATTCCGTGCGCTTCGACGGAGAAAGCTGCTACGTAACCACCGCTGTCACGGTGGACCCCTTATACTATGTAGACGTTTCCAATCCTTCCGCTCCCACAGTGAAGGCAGAGCTGAAATCAGAGGGTGTCAACGATTATCTGCACGCAGTTTCCGATGAAATCGTGGTGGGTATCGGCAGAGCGGGTAACGGAAGCTTTAACGGAATAAAGGTAAGCATCTATTATAAAAACGCCGATAGCCTGAAGGAGCTTGCCTGCTACTCTCTGCCTGAGTATAGAATTTACGTTGAGGCACTAAACAACCACAAGGCAATCCTTGTGCATAAAAACACCTTTGCATTTGCAGTAAAGGATTATAAAAATGCGGAGGGAGAGCAATATCTTCTCGTAGTGCCCAACGTAAGCGGTAATGCGGAGGACTACGATTTAACTGTAAGTGTACCCAAGGAGCTTACCATTCTGCGTCTTGCATACACGCCGCTTAAGGGTAATTACTATGACAGCTTATCCCGTGCGGTGGTGCTGCAGGGCAGGATGTATGCGGTTGGTAACAATCAATTGATTTGCTACGGAGAGGATTTCAAGCAGATTGCCTCGTATGTTCTGTAATAGCAGATACGGATAAATCAATTCTGGAGTTTCTTTTTTAAGGCCCCTGTCAAAAGCTATGGCAGGGGCTTGCTTTTTATCGGTAAGTTTGATATAATAAAGAAAAGGGCATTTGGGAGGCGTATATGAAAATTTTATTGGCTTATGGCAGTGTATACGGCAGTACGGAGGAAATCGCGCAAAAGCTCGCAAAAATACTCACCGACCAAGGGGAAAGCGTAGATTTGCTGCGTCTGAAAAAGCGTACGCGTGTAGATTTATCTCAGTACGACGGCGTTATCCTCGGAACACCCGTATATACCGATAACCCTCTTGCTGAGTGCAAGCTCTTCTGGGAAAATTATGAGGATGAGCTGTTAACCAAGCGCTTTGGCTTTTTCTTAACGGGTGCAAACCCCAAAAAGCTGGAAAAGCGCATCCGTTATTTTCTTTCCTTCGATTTGCAGAATGTCATTGTCGCCAAGGGCCATTTTGGCGGCAGGTTCATAGAGGTCAAAAAAATGCGCTTCCTGCATCGGATGTATATGAAGATGATTGCCGCACAGGAGGGAATTCCCAACATTCAGCTGTCAGAGGAAAATGCGCTTGCCTTTGCAAACGACTATCTCGGTATTGTCAATGAAGAGGCAATGCCTGCTTGCGCAGAGGATGAAGAATAATTGTTTTTCTATTACGCATACTGTTTCCGTACCCGAAAGGGAATAAATAAGGAGGCAAAGGAATATGCGTAAACAGAATACCGAAAGCTCTAAGGGCTGCTGCAAGGGTAAAAAGAGCACGAAGGAATCCGGTTCCTCGTCGCAGAACAACTCGCAGACCAAAAACTGCAAGTAATTAAATCAGATCAACAAAAAAGTCCGTTGTAATTATTTTTTGCAACGGGCTTTTTTCTGTCTGAATATGTCTTGATAAAAATACGGTAAAGGTTTCCTGTACTATACAGGTTTTTCTGTGCTTATGCTAAACGGGTATTTGCTTACACTGGGTATTATGTGTAAAAATGCCCTGTTTTTGCCCCTTAAACGGGATGTGTATTTTGCAAAAGCTTATTTTATATGCGTGAAAGTAGCAAAATAAGAGCAGCTCTGTCACCCCTTATTTCTCTTTGAAATAAAGGGATAATCCTGCGATAGCATACGTAAGACTTTCCCTTTCTGTAAAAAAATACAGCATACCCTTTTGTCTTGTATATCATTACTGCCGTGTTCTTTCTGCAAAGAGCGATACAAGATAAGAAAGGCGCACAGCGGCAGGGGATTTTGCTGTTTTAGTTAAGAGGTATAAAAAAACCTCTCTTGTTATATTAAACAAAAGAGGTTTCTTGTATGGCGCACCCTAAGGAGCTCGAATCCCTAACCTTTGGTTCCGTAGACCAACGCTCTATCCAATTGAGCTAAGGGTGCATAAGGCTTAAAATGCAAACGCATTTTTCGAAAGCCTATATAGTATAATGTATTTCAAAAAAAATGTCAAGGGTTTTTAAGCGATTATTCAAAAGTTTTTGGCTTTTCTTTTTCCTTGTTTTTTTGTCATACAGGCAATTGAAGTGCATAGCCTGCGGCAATGCCAACAGCCGCGGATATACAGATCAATAAAATCGGATGAATTTTTTTGAACCTTAAAATCAGAACGGTGCAGATGATAAATAAAGCAAGCGAAAGATAGAAAGGGGCAGAGGTAAATACATTTGCGGTAAATCCGTTGGGGAAGAAAACAGTTTTGCCGATAGAAATAATTGCGGCACCGATCAGACCGATAACTGCGGGCTTCAATCCGCTCATTGCCCATCTTACAAATTTGCTGTCACGGAATTTTTCAAAAAACCTTGCCACAATCAGAATTACGATAAAAGAGGGAAGCACAACGCCTAAGGTTGCCACCATTCCACCGAGTATGCCGCCCATTTCTGTGCCTATAAAGGTAGCCATGTTGATGGCAAAGGGCCCGGGGGTGCTTTCGCTGACGGCAACAAAATTGATGAGTGTTTCGTGATTGATCCATTGCTTTGCAAGCACCTCGCTCTGTATCATCGGGAGCATGGCGTATCCCCCGCCAAAGGTAAACAGACCAATCTTAAAAAATGTCCAGAAAAGCTCTAACAAAATCATTTTACTTCTTTGTCCTCCTTAGTCTGTTTTTTACTTATAAGCAAAGACCAGAGAATGCCAATCACAGCGCTGCCGATTACAACGTAAATGGCATTGACGTTCAAAAAGGCGACCAGAACAAACGCAATCAGAATAATCACGTACGAAATCACCTGTTTGGGGCATTTTTTCGCCATCGTTACCAGCGATTTTACAATCAGCGCAAGCACACCGGCACGGATTCCCCAAAAGGCGTATTGCACCGCTTGCACATTCTGAAACTCACGCAATACAAAAGAGAGCGCATAGATGATTAAAAATGAGGGTAAAACCACACCAAGCGTGGCGCATACAGAGCCAAGAATACCTGCCACTCTGTGACCGATAAAGGTTGCGGCATTTACGGCAATGGGGCCCGGGGTGGATTCTGCAATGGCGATGATTTCCAGAATATCGTCATCAGTCACCCAACCACGGCTTTCTACCGTTTCCCGTTGAATCAAGGGAATCATCGCAAGTCCGCCGCCAAAGGTAAACAGACCGATGCGGAAAAAGCTGCTGAATAATTGCCAAAGCCTTCTGAGTTGTGATTGCTTTTTAGCGGCATTGCTGTCGTTTGCTATCTGCATAGAAATCTCCTGTAAGCTTTTCTCAGTGTATATTTTGAAGGTGCTGTTCTTGATTATACCATATTCTTCTGTGAAATGCAAAGCTTTCATTTATTCGGTTGATTTTTTTTATTATATGGTTTATAATAAATGCAATAATTCTGTAGGAGTTAAACGATGAAAGCACTTAGCACAAAACAGATTAAGCCAAAGGGGTGGATGTACCGTCAATTGAAGCTTCAGGCGGAGGGGCTTGCCGGTAATCTTGATAAAATGTGGCCGGATGTAAGGGATTCCAAATGGATTGGCGGAGACCGTGAGGGCTGGGAGCGTGTGCCTTACTGGCTGGATGGCTTCATTCCGCTTGCCTATCTTTTAGAGGATGAGGATATGATCGCCCGTGCGAAGCGTTATGTGGATGAAATTCTTGCCCGTCAGTGTGAGGACGGTTGGATATGCCCCTGCACGGTTGAGGAGCGCGATGCTTACGATATGTGGGCGCTCTTTCTGATTTGCAAGGTGTTGGTTTTATATGCCGATTGCTCGGGTGATGAAAGGGTAGAGGATGCTGTTTACCGCGCTTTAAGGCAATATTACTTCTATTTGCCCCATCACACGCTGCACAATTGGGGCAGTGCAAGATGGTTTGAATGCTTAATTTCCATCAGCTGGCTGTATGAACGCAGGCAGGAGGATTGGCTGATTGAGCTTGCCGATATGCTGCATGCAGACGGTGTTTGCTACCGTAATCTGTTAAAGCTTTGGCAAAAGCGCGAAAAGGAATGGTCTTTTTTCACACATGTGGTAAACATTGCCATGGCGTTGAAGGGCGAATGCCTGTACCGTGCGTTTATGGGGGAAAAGGGCGGAGATAACGGAGAGGAAGCCACGGCTCTTCTTTCCGTGCTGGAAAAGCATCACGGCACGGCAACCGGGCATTTTACGGGTAACGAATGCCTGGATGGCTTTGACCCCATACAGGGTACAGAGCTGTGCGGTATCGTAGAGGCAATGTATTCCTACGAGGTTTTGCTTGGCATAACGGGTAATCGCGTATGGGCAGACCGTCTGGAAACGCTTGCGTTCAATGCGCGTCCCTCCGTGATTTCCGAGGATATGTGGACAAGGCAGTATGACCAGCTGGTAAATCAGATTGCGTTAATCCCCATGAATGAGCCTGTGATTTTCAACAGCAACAGTAAGGAAGCGCACGTGTTTGGCTCTGAAACCAATTTCGGGTGCTGTACTGCCAACATGGGGCAGGGGTGGCCCAAGCTTTGTATGCACGCATTTATGACAGAGGGCAACGATACGCTTGTAAGCGCAGTGCTTGTTCCCTCAGAGGTGAATACCGCTTTGGGTGGGCAGCAAATCAGCGTTGCTCTTGATACGGATTACCCCTTCAAAAACACCCTGACCTACACAGTGAAAAGGGCAACTGAGTTTGCTCTTAAAATCCGTATTCCCTCTTGGGCAAAGGCATTTACCGTGAACGGTAAGCCGCAAACGGCAGATGACGGCTGGTTTATTCTGCATAAGCAGTTTGCTGAGGGCGAAAACGTAAATGTATCCTTTACGGTAGAGGCGCAGTTTGTGCAAAGACCTACGGGAATGTTCACCGTAAAGCGCGGTGCGCTTCTGTATGCCCTTCCCATTCTTGCCGAGGAAGCACGGATAGAGAAGGAGGCTGACGGATATTTACATACCTATCCCTACTGCGACTACCACTTCACCCCCTTGGAGGATTGGCAATATGCCTTTATCGGTGAGCGCATAGAGGCAAGCGAGGGCGAGGTGGGAAGCATTCCCTTTTCAAGAAATCACCCCGCCGCTTCTCTTTCGGTGGATATGGTGAAAATCGATTGGGGAACCTACGCCAATCAGCCCGGTGTGTGCGCGCCTCTTCCCAAATCCACCGAGCCAATCGGTAAGCCCTGCAAAAAGAAGCTTGTGCCCTTTGGCTGTACCGTGCTTCGTATGGCAGAAATGCCCAAGCTATAATAAAAAACACCCTTTGCTTCATCAGAGGCAGAGGGTGTTTTATTATAAAGCTGTTAATTTCTTCCTTTTTTCCAGATACCGCTGAAATAGAATGCAACGCCGATGAAAAAGGGTGTAAAGCCGGCAAGTGCATCACCGAGCCAGAAGCCGATGTATTGCATATCAAATACCAATCCAAACAAAAGGCTCAGCCCTATGCGCATAACAATACCGTCTAAAATAGCGGTTACAAAATTGATCTTGTAGTTTCCGCTTCCGTTCAGAATGGAATTCATCGGAGCGCGGAGTGCAGAGCCGAAAAACAGCATTACGGCAACGGGCAGATATTTCATCGCAACCGCCATCACGGCATTGTCAGAGGTAAACAAGCCAAAGAAGGTTTCGGGGAAAATCAGAATAAAGGCAGAAAGAAGTGTAGCAATGGAAAGGGTTATCACAAACATGGTGCGCAGAATGGTTTTTACGCGCGCAAATTGCTTTGCGGCAATATTTTGCCCAACCATGCTTGAGCCTGCGGCATTCAGCGAGTTAGAAAACAAAACGCTGATGCTGTTTACCTTGTTTGCAATTCCTGCAAATCCGCTGACCTCCAGGCCGTAGGAGTTGATCCATGAATTAACAAACAGCTTTGAAAAGTGGATGGCGGCAGATTTAATTGCCATAGGGGTTCCGAGCTTCAGTAGAGAAAACAGCATACTGCGGTCGCTTTTCAATAGGTCGGCGGCGGAAATTTTCAGCTCGAATTTCTCCTGATTTTTATACAGAAAAGCCGCACAGCACAAAAAGCTGATTCCCTGACTGATCACGGTTGCAAGTGCCGCGCCCATTGCTCCCATATGAAAAACAAGCACAAACAGCAAATCCAGCGCAACGTTCAGCAAGGCGGCTATACAGATAAAAATAAAGGGATGCTTTGCGTCACCCATGCCCCTCAGCACGGCGCTAATGGCGTTGTATCCGTAAATGAAAACAAGCCCCAGCATACATACGGTGGAGTAGGCAAGCGCCTCGCTGTAAGAGGCCTCAGGTGTATGCATGGCACGAAGAATGGGGTTTCGGAAAAGAAGACAAACGGCACTTAAAACAAGTGCGGCAATCATCAGAAACCGAAACAGAGTGCTGATAAACAAGCCAAGCCTTTCTCGCTTGTTTTCACCGATAAACTGCGCAATCAGCACCTGACCTGCGGCAGAAAAGCCCATGGCAATAAAGGTCATAAAGCCCGATACGTCACCGCCTACTGCCACAGCAGAAAGCCCCACGGTGCTCATAGCATGCTCCACGACAATCATATCCACCATATTATACACTACCTGTAAAATATTGGATAAAAACAGCGGCAGAGCAAACAGAATCAGCTGCGTGGGTATTTTTCCTTTGGTATAATCCTTGATGTTTGTTTTCGTCTGTATCATAAGAATATTATAGCATAAACGTGGATAAATAGCAATCGGTTTACCCTTTTATTGTATGAATCAGCTGCGGGATTTGTGAAGCGTATTATGCTTCGCAGGCGCGGTTATCCTGTTGATACACTTGCAAAAATATTCCGTTTGTGATATACTATTATAAATGTTTTTATGGCGGTCAGCCTGTCGGTGGGCAGAGTCTTTTCTTTTGTCGTACGTTTATTTCGACAGATATGCTGACCGACCGATAAACGAAAGGCACTATGCCCCGAAGGAAATACCTTTGGAAGTCTTTTGTTGTTTTATAATCTGTAACAGGAGTAATAAATAATGGATAACATTGCTTTACCCAAAACTCAGGAATCCGCGTTATTCACCGATAGTAGCGAGGCAGAGGTTTTCGATGTCGCCGTAATCGGCGCAGGTGTCGTTGGCTCCCTGATTGCCAGAGAGCTTACCCGTCAGGGCGCGTCTGTCGTTGTGCTTGAAGCAAAAAGCGACGTTGCCATGGGTGCAACCTCTGCAAACAGCGGCATTGTTCATGCAGGCTTTGATGCAAAGCCGGGCACCTTAAAGGCTCGCTTTAACGTAGAGGGCAACCGTATGATGCCTGCGCTTTGCAAGGAGCTTGGCGTAAAATATCGTAACAACGGCTCGTTGGTTGTCGCTTTCAGCGAGGAAGAGAAGGAGGCAATCTGTGAGCTTATCAGTCGCGGAGAGCAAAACGGCGTTGAGGGCTTACAGGTTTTAAGCAGAGAGGAGCTTCGCGCTAAGGAGCCGAATATCGGCGAGAATGCAGTAGCGGCGTTATATGCGCCTACGGGCGGTATTGTTTGCCCCTACGGGCTTGCCTTTGCTGCCTTAGGTAATGCAATGGATAACGGTGCACAGCTGATCACCGATTTTGCCGTAGATGCCATCACCTATGAAGAGCCTTATTTTTCTGTTTCTTCCTCCGAAAAAGTGGTACGTGCCCGTTATGCAGTGAATGCGGCCGGCATTTATGCCGATGAGGTTGCCCGTCTGATCGGTTGCCACGACTTTACCGTTAAACCCCGTAAGGGTGAATATATGCTGATGGATAAAACGTGCGGAGATCTTGTTTCCTGCACCGTTTTCCGTGTTCCCTCCCGTTTGGGCAAGGGTGTTTTGGTTTCGCCCACGGCAGACGGTAACTTGATTTTAGGGCCTACTGCGGCAGACGGTGAGGATAAAACAGATAAAAGCACTACGGCAGAGGGCTTAAAATCGATTGCTGCATTGGCTTGTCAGAGCGTGCAGGGAATTCCTCTCCGTTCGGTAATCACCTCCTTTTCAGGACTCCGTTCGGTTGGTGATACGGGTGATTTTATCATTCGTCCCGATTCTGTACTGCCTCGCTTCATTCACGTGGCGGCAATCGAATCTCCCGGCCTTACAAGTGCCCCGGCGATTGCTTGCTATGTTGCTGAGCTATTACAGAATGCAGGGCTTTCGGTGAAAGGCAACCCCGATTTTTCGCCGATCAGAGAATCGGAATATGCTTTCAGAGAAATGACGGCAGAGCAAAAGAATGCTGTTATTGCAAAGGATAAGAGATACGGCCGTGTTGTTTGCCGTTGCGAAACGGTCACCGAGGGAGAAATCGTTGAAGCCATTCACCGCAATCCCAAGGCAACCACGGTAGACGGCGTAAAGCGCCGTACCCGTGGCGGTATGGGGCGCTGTCAGGGCGGCTTCTGCGGACCCATCGTAGCAGAGATTCTGTCGAGGGAGCTTGGTATTCCCTTAGAGCAGGTTACCAAAAGCGGTGGAAAATCCTATCTCAATGTCGGTAAGACGAAATAAGCGGAGGGAGCTATGGAGAAAATTGATCTCGTAATTATTGGCGGAGGTCCTGCAGGTCTTGCCGCTGCTGCTAAGGCGTATGAAAGCGGCGTCCGCAATATGGTCATTCTGGAAAGAGATTCCGCGCTTGGCGGTATTTTACAGCAGTGCATTCACAACGGCTTTGGCCTACATCGCTTTGGAGAGGAGCTCACGGGCCCTGAGTATGCTTACCGCTTTATCGAAAAGGTAGCAGAGTATAAAATTCCCGTTATGCTCGAAACAATGGTGCTGTCGTTAACACAAAACCGCATTGTCACGGCGATGAATGCCGAAAAGGGCGTGTTCGAGATACAGGCAGGTGCTGTGGTGCTTGCTATGGGGTGCAGAGAGCGCACACGCGGTGCATTAAACGTTGCAGGCGCAAGACCTGCAGGTGTATACAGCGCAGGCTCTGCTCAGAAGTTTGTCAACAAAATGGGCTATCTGCCCGGTAAAAGAATCGTAATTTTAGGCTCGGGTGATATCGGACTCATTATGGCAAGGCGTATGACGTTAGAGGGCGCAACGGTTGCCGCCGTGTGTGAACTGATGCCTTTTTCAAGCGGCTTGAACCGAAATATTGTGCAATGCTTAAACGATTTTGATATTCCCCTGCTTCTCAGCCATACGGTCATTGAGGTCAGGGGTACCGAAAGGG
>JAFQWR010000085.1 GCA_017407365.1 Clostridia bacterium | reverse complement strand
GCAGATGTAAATCAAGAGCGTCTGCGTGAGGATATCAGACGTTTGGTCATTGCAGAGGTGATTCCCGAAAAGTATCTGGATGCAAACACCAAGATTTTTATCAATCCCACGGGCAGATTTGAAATTGGCGGCCCCCACGGAGATAGCGGTCTTACGGGCAGAAAAATTATCGTAGATACGTACGGCGGCTATTGTGCGCACGGTGGCGGAGCTTTCTCGGGTAAGGATCCCACTAAGGTAGACCGCTCTGCAAGCTATATGGCTCGTTATATCTGTAAAAACATCGTTGCAGCAGGTCTTGCAAAGGAATGCACCATAGAGGTTGCTTATGCTATCGGCGTAAAGGAGCCTGTTTCGGTATTTGTAGATACGCATGGCACGGGTGTGATTTCCGACAGTGAGCTTTCTGATATCATTATTAAAGAATTTGATCTCACGCCCAGCGGAATCATTCAGACATTGGATTTGCGCCGACCCATCTACCGTAAAACGGCAAGCTATGGGCATTTTGGCAGAGATGAATTCCCGTGGGAGCAATTAAACCGCGTGGAAGATTTGAAGAAATATCTGTAAACCTTAAGGAGAAAGCATGATTCTTTCCGGCAGTGTGGAAAATATCATATACCAGAATTTTGAAACAGGATATACTGTTGCGGAAATCGGTATTGAAGGTCAGCTCGTCACTTGCGTGGGGAGCTTTCCTATGCTGTCTGAAGGAGAATATATCACAGCGGATGGGGAGTTTAAGTCGGGTAAATACGGCAGGCAATTTGTTGCAGAAACCGTCTCGGTTAAGCGCCCCGATACCTGTGAGGGAATTATACGCTATCTCTCCAGCGGATTGATTAAGGGTGTGGGAGAAATCACGGCGGCGGCGATTGTCAACCGTTTTGGTGAATATTCATTAGATATTATCACTGACGACCCTGCACGTTTGACAGAAATCCGCGGAATCGGTAAAAGCAAGGCTATGGAAATTGCCAAGGCGGTGTCTGATCTTAAAGGCATGCAGGACGCCGTGATGTTTTTACAGAATCTTAAGGTTTCGCCCAAAATGGCGATTCGCATTTATAAAAAATATACAGAGGATACCCAGAGAATTGTATCTGCAAACCCATATTGTCTGATTGAGGATGTAGACGGCATTGGTTTTTTAACGGCAGACCGCATAGCAAAAACGATGGGTATAGAAGAAACAAGCGAATTCCGCATCAGAGCAGGAATTTTGTTTGCGTTAAAGGAATACACAGCTTCTTCGGGTAGCACCTACGTTTCGCGCAGGCAGCTGCTTGAAGAGGCTTTTCGTGTTTTACGGGTAAATTCCTCATGCCTTCCCGTTGCAGAAAAGCTGATTACCGATCTTTGCATCGATAATTACATCGTTGCCTTTGATAAGGACGGTGAAAAATGCCTTGCCCTGAAGGATTACTACAATAAAGAACGGTTTATTGCAATCAAGCTTTTGCGCCTGCAAAGGCAAAAATATGAGGAATACGATTGCGAGCAGGAAATAACGGAATACGAGCGGATAAACGGCATTACGCTTCACGAAATGCAAAAGCAAGCCGTTCGCCGAGCCGTAAACGAAGGTGTACTTATCATCACAGGCGGTCCCGGAACGGGCAAAACAACGATAGTAAAATGTATTCTGCACGTGCTTAGCCACCTCGAGATGTCTGCGGCGCTTTGTGCGCCTACGGGAAGAGCTGCAAAAAGGCTTTCCGATTCCACGGGAGAGCAAGCCCGCACGGTGCATCGGCTTCTTGGCTTTGATTATCAGGATGGCGGCGGCTTCTTTGTATACAACGAAAAAAACAGACTGCCCCATGACGTTTGTATCGTTGATGAGGTGAGTATGCTTGATTGCTCGCTGATGTATTATCTTACAAGTGCGATCAAGGAGGGCGGCAGACTGATTCTCGTGGGAGATAAGGATCAGCTTCCCTCGGTTTCTGCAGGTAACGTCTTAAAGGATATGATTGCCAGCGAGATGCTTCCCGTGGTTATGCTGAATAAAATTTACCGTCAGGGCGAAACGAGTCAGATCGTTGCCAATGCGCACTTGATTAACAGCGGTGAAATGCCGTTGTTCAAGGGAAGGGAATCCGACTTTTTACTTTGTGAAAGAGAACGTGCAGAGGATATTTTAGACGAGGTAATTTCGATGTATACCCGCCGTATCCCCGATTTTCTGAAAATAGAGCCGACCCGTATTCAGGTTCTTGCACCCATGAAAAAGGGTATCTGCGGTGTAGAAAATCTGAATGAGCGCTTGCAGGAGCTTGTCAATCCCAAGCAGATTGGCTTGCCGGAATATCAGGGCGAGCGTGTCCGCTTCCGTATTGGTGATAAGGTGATGCAGACGGTAAACAACTATTCACTTGAATGGGATCGCATCAATGAGGACAATGTGCGTGAAACGGGTACCGGTGTGTTCAACGGAGATATGGGCAGCATTTCTGCCATCACCATGCAAACGGGTGAAATCGAGGTAGAGATGGAGGATGGGCGGTACGTCAGATATTCCTTGGGTGAATCTGCTGATTTGAGCCTCGCATATGCAATCAGTATTCACAAAAGCCAGGGCTCTGAGTTTGACGTCATTATTGTACCCATCACAGGCGGAAGACCCTCAATGATGAACAGAAATCTTTTGTATACAGCAATCACCCGAGCCAAGAAGCTGGTTGTGCTGGTTGGCTCTAAGCGGAACATTTCTGCTATGGTAATGAATAATTACACGGAAAAAAGATACACCCTGCTTGCAGATTTTCTGCGCGAGGGCAGTGTAGCCATCGACAAGCTGTTTTGCAATCCTCCGATTATTCATACAGAGGAGGATATACTTCCGTGAAGTTAAAAGAAAAGCTGAGTTCCTTGTTGTCGCCCATTAAGGATTTTTTGTTTCCCTTGCATATGGAATGCACGCTGTGCGGCGAGGAAATACCGAGCAAGAAGGGTATTCCGTTGTGTGAATCCTGTGTTTCCAAGCTTCCGCATATCGGAGAGAAGCGTTGTTTAAGATGCGGAGCAAAGCTTTCCACCGAAAGTGATTTTTGCGAAACGTGTATCCGCACAGAAATGTGCTTTGATGAAGGCGTTTCACTTTATGAGTATGAGGATTCAGCCAAAAAGCTTGTGCTTGCCTTAAAGGACGGTCATGCAAAATATCTTGCTCCCTATTTCGGGGAGCTTCTTGCCGGAAAAATCAAGGCGTTGGGGTGGCAGATAGATGCAGTAACCTTCGTACCGCTTCTGCCCGAAAAGCGCAGAATCAGAGGCTATAATCAGGCTGAGGAAATCGCTAAGGCTATAGCGGAGCATCTTGACGTTCCCTGTGAGGAGCTGCTGTATAAAAAGAAATCCACGCTTTCGCAAAAGAGCTTAAGCTTTGAGGAACGTCAGAAAAATCTGATTGATAGCTTTCGTGCTGAGCAGCGCATTCGTATCAACGGTAAAAGGATCCTTCTTGTCGATGATATAAAAACCACGGGTGCAACTCTTTCGGAATGCGCTAAAACGTTAAAGGCAAGGGGTGCTAAGTCTGTTCAGATTGCTTCCGTTTGCTCTGTGACATATCATTTGTTTTTTCAGCAATAGCAGGGGCTAATGTTTTTTAACCGTCATATGAAAAGTTTGTAAACAGGGGTAATCCCATTTACAAAACGGCAAAAATATAGTATAATATATAAAGGTGTTTTTCGCCTTCTTTTGAAAATTTTTTAGGAGTAATTCCAAAATGGGTTTATTTTCTTTTTTTAATGATAATAAGCGTAATATAAAGGCTGTAAAAAAGATTGCCGATAAGGTAGAGGCTCTTGCTGACCGTTATGCGGGTATGTCTGATGACGAACTTAAGGGCTTGACTGCTCAGTTCAAGGAGCGCCTTGCAAACGGTGAAACGTTAGACGCGCTTCTTCCCGAGGCTTTTGCCGCCGTAAGAGAGGCTTCCTCTCGCGTGCTTGGTATGCGCCATTTTTACGTTCAGATTATGGGCGGTATCGTTTTGCATCAGGGCCGTGTTGCCGAGATGAGCACAGGTGAAGGTAAAACCCTTGTTGCTACTCTTCCTGCATATCTGAATGCTTTAACGGGTAACGGCGTGCACGTGGTTACCGTAAACGATTATCTTGCACAGCGTGACGCAGAGTGGATGGGCAGGCTGTATAAATTCATGGGGCTTACCGTTGGCGTTGTTGTTCCCGGCATGGAGCCTGAGGCTAAGCGTGCCGCTTATTTATGTGATATTACGTATGCGACCAACAACGAGCTTGGCTTTGATTATCTGCGTGATAATATGGTTGTATACCGTAAGGATCTTGTGCAAAGACCCTTAAGCTTTGCGATTGTGGACGAGGTGGATAGCATCTTAATCGACGAAGCGCGTACCCCCTTGATTATCTCCGGAAGAAGCGGTAAATCCAGTGAGCTGTATATCAAAGCAAATCGCTTTGTTAAAACGCTGAAAAAAGAAGAGGACTACACCGTTGATGAAGACGATAAGGCTGTTCGTATTACCGATACGGGTGCAATGAAGGCGGAAGAATATTTTGGCCTGGAAAACTATGCAGATGTTGAAAACAGCGAAATCGTGCATCATATTCAACAGGCAATGAAGGCGCACTTCGTTATGAAGCGCGATATCGATTATATCGTAAACGACGGCGAGGTTATCATTGTAGATGAGTTTACCGGCCGCATTATGGTGGGCAGACGTTATAGCGATGGATTGCAT
>JAFQWR010000084.1 GCA_017407365.1 Clostridia bacterium | reverse complement strand
TTGATATTTTCCGTGACAGAGTTGAGATTTCCGTAAATATCAAGTTGGATATGTTCAAAAACGGCATATCGAAGAAAACCACCGCAAATCCTACGGGAGAAGACTCTACCGTAGGGGATGTAAATTCGGTATCGTTATCGGTATGGCAGTATTAGAGTACCATGTGTTCAGCTATTGCAGCAATCTGAAAACCCTTGTCATTCCCAATACGGTAAAGATCATCCGTGAAAGGGCGTTTTATGCCTGCTCCTCCTTAACCGAAATAACGATTCCCGATTCCGTCACCACGGTAGAAAGGGATGCCTTCGGCTTTTGCAGAAGCGCAAAAACGATTTCCATCGGTGCAGGCGTTGCCACGCTTGGCGAAATGGCATTCTACCGTTGCTTTGCCGTAGAGCAGTTCGTTGTTTCCGAGGCAAACGCAGCCTATCGCTCTAATAGGGGCAACCTGTATAGCAAGGATGGCAAAACGCTGCTGCAATACGCCATCGGCAAAACAGACGCATACTTTGTTGTTCCCGAGGGCGTTACCGCCATCGGCGTTTATGCGTTTGATAAGGCGGTGCATCTGCTCCGTGTGGAACTCCCCAAGAGCGTCATCTCTGTCAGCGGCTTCGTATTCGAGGGCTGTGACGCATTAACCGACATCGTTTTTGCAGACCCCACAGGCTGGTATGCCGCATCGAGCTATGCCGATTGGCAGGCACAGAACGGCACCTACACCGACCTTTCCGATTCCTCTTATGCGGCAAGCTACATCAAGGAATGGTATTACAAATACTGGTTCAAAAAGGTGTAAGCGCCCGAGCGGCGCCCCACATCAAAAGCGGCGTGTCGGGTAGCATATAACCCAAAAAACAAAAAAAAGAGATAGCATTTCGGCTGACCGATTTGCTATCTTTTTTTATTGCAGTACGTGTATGTAAACAGGCAAGCGTGCGCCTTAAAAAGCGCAGATAAAGGGTGGACTGCCATCTGAATTTACCGACGCCGTGGCGCAGGGCGTACATTTCGTGCGCCTTAAAAAGCGCTTGAAATGGCGGCAAGGGGAGGCGTGCCCTTCAAATCACCGAAAAAAGGGCAAAGAAAGGGGCAGAGGAAATATCCGTCTGCCCTGAAAGCTTTTCGTGATGCGTTATTTGCTGAACACGTGCGTCATATTATCGCCCTGCACGGTGAGCGTGGTTGCGGTAAAGGTGAAGCTTCTTGCGGGCTGATCCGCAGGGGTAAGCGTGTAGCCGCTATCCGTTTTCTGCCAGGTAAAATCGAAGATGCCTTCGCCATCGAAGTATTGCCCGGTGCCACCCTCCGCAAAGGTAAAGGTGAGCGATTCTGCGGCAAGGATGGAGCCATCGGGAAGGGAGGAGCCAAGGCCGTAGGTGGTTCCCTCAAAGGTAACGGACTGAATCTTCCACGTGCCGATCAGGTCAGATTCCTGAGCCTCAGAGGGCTTGCCGTTGGGGTGCAGGATTTCATCTAAAATCTGCTCGAAGTCCAATCCCTCTGCAATCCAGCGGGGAATGGGGTTGTGCTCGTAAATCCAGCCGCCCACCTGCGATTGCTCAATCTGCTGACGGAAAGCGGAATCGGGGTCCTTTGCCACGTAGGGCACAAGGGTGAACACCAGAAGAACGATAAGCGCGCTTTGCAGTAAGCCAAAAGCCATACCCAGCACACGGTCTGCAAACTTCACGAGCGAAAGCTTGAGAAGCGTTTTGTTGATCAGCGTTTCCACAAGGTAAATCACCAGGCGGATCAAAAGGAACAGAACCAGAATCACAACGCCCTTGATTGCCATACCTGCCAGCATGGGACCAATCAGCGTAGCAACCGATTTGCCTGCGATGTTTGCGCTGGTGGCAACATTGGTGATTGCCTTGGTGATGGGTGCCAGAAGCACGTTGGGCAGGCTGAGCTTGGTGACAAGCGATTCAATAAGCGCGGGAAGCTCCTCTACCGAGGGAATCACGGTGTTGAATTCGGGGGTGATTTTGCCGATCCACTCCTCAAACAAGCCGCCAACCTTTACGGTGATATCAAAGGTGTCGTTGAGAAGTGCGATTACCGTGTCGGCAAACAGGCACGCAAGAATGGCGGCGGCTACGGTTGCAACCAGAGAGATGACGCTCTTAAAAAAGCCGCGCACCAGACCGATGATCATAAAGATTGCTGCAAAAGCAATCAGAATGATGTCTACCAAAGCAATAGTCATAAGTATTTCCTTCCTTAAATTATTTTCCTTATGTTAATAAATTATTTTTCTGTTGTTTATGTAGTATACCACGCTTTTTCCTTTTTGTCAACAATAAAGCCCTGTAATTTGTAACCGTTGGCAGATCGCTTTGCCGTCTTGCTTATGAGGCTTCGTTGGGCCCTGCCACCCTTTACAGCGGCAGGACCCGATTCCCTTTTTTTGCGTAAGCCGAAGCCATAAAAGCAAGACCACACTTTGCATATTCTTACGCTTTCGTGGGAATAATTGGTGGGTAAATTACCCTTTTAATAGGAGGAGCAAAATGGAATACACCGTCAATTCTCTGCACAAAAACGCAGGAGAAAAGCTATCGGAGCATCTCTTTACTTTGCTTGGTGCCCAAGCCGTGGCGCCCGTGGTGTTGTGTGTGGGCAGTGACAAAATTACGGGAGACTGTCTTGGACCGCTGATAGGTCACCTTCTGACCGTCCGTCATCGGGTGCCTGCCTTCGTGTACGGCACCATGCGCGCGCCCGTCACCGCCAAAAACGTGGAGCAGGCAAGCGCCTTCATCCGCCGTGCGCACCCAAATGCGCCCGTGCTTGCGGTAGACGCCGCACTTTCCTCGCCCTCGGATATCGGACTGATACGCCTTCGGAGCGTGGGCTTAAAGCCGGGCAGTGCGTTCGAAAGAGGTCTGCCGTGTGTGGGCGATTACTCCATCACTGCCGTGGTAAACAGCGGTGGAAGAAACAACGAACGGCTTTTCTCTACCTCCCTCGGCAGGGTAATTCCGCTTGCCGAAGCAATTGCAGAGGGCATCAACTCAGCCATCAGCCGTCGCTTTTCTCAGCGCGTTGCCTTGGGGTGTAGCCTTGCCCCCGCGCGCGCCTCTTCGCCTCACGGTTAAAATATAAGCCGTTTTTGTTGTGCTATACGAAAAAGCAGATTTTATTTTATCTTTTTTCCTTTTGATAGCAAAAACTGCATACAATCCAATATTTTTTCCAAATTGCAGGTAGCGGAAGGGTAAAATGCAATACAGCACCCTCCTTGCCTGCTTGCTTTTTGAAACAGCAGAAACGCATACAATCCCATATTTTTCCCGAATTGCAGGTGGCGGAAGGGTAAAATGCAATACGGCACCCTCCTCGCCTGCTTGCTTTTTGAAACAGCAGAAAACGCATACAATCCAATATTTTTTCCAAATTGCAGGTAGCGGAAGGGTAAAATGCAATACAGCACCCTCCTCGCCTGCTTGCTTTCTGCCAAAAAAAGGAGGTATGCGCGCGCCCCTTTTCGTGGGGTGCCTCCCTTTTTTAACGGAATTTGCCCCAAAGCATTTTGCCGTTACCCACAATTATGGTATAATAATAGCAGAAGCAGGCACCGCTATCCGCGCGGTAGTGTGCCCAATCAGGCTGCAAACACATATCAGAAAGGAAAATACAGTATGAGTGCCCGGGAGATTTTACTTACCGTTGCCTTTTCAGTCGTTGCGCTCACCGTGCTTCTTGTGGCGCTCTCCGACCTTGCGGTAGCGGCGGTAAAGCGTAAGCGTAAAAAGGAATACCGCATATACGACGCCTGCGTGCCAAGTGGCGCAACGGTGTTTTTAGGGGATTCCCACACCGAATTCTACCCCCTGCATCAGCTTTTCCCTGCTGCCCCGGCGGTCAATCGCGGCGTGGGCGGAGAAACAACTGCGGAGGTTGCCGCAAGGCTTGATGGCGTGCTTGCGCTTTCGCCACGGCAAATCGTATTGCAGGTGGGCGTAAACGATTTCATTTTTCACCCGTCAAAGGCCCCAAAGACTGTGGCAGAAGCAATCACGGTGCTGTGCAATCGCATTCTCAGCGAGGGCGTAGCGCTTACGCTGGTGGCGCTCTTTCCCGTAAACAAGGGCAAAACGCCCATTTCCGCCATTGTTTGCCGCTTTGCCACCAACAAAAAAATATCCGAAGCAAACAATCTTCTCCGCGCGTATGCAAAAAAGGCGGGCATTCCCTTTGTGGAGGCAGACGCCCTTTTGAGCGACAGCCGCGGCAGATTGAAGAGGGAATACACCACCGAGGGGCTGCATTTAAGCCTGAGGGGGTATCTCGCACTCACCGAGGCAATTGCGCCCCATCTTCAGGGATGCGGCAAGGTAGCGTCGGTAAGCGAAAGGGGCATTGCCCGAAAGAGGTAAATGTTATGACAGATAAAAGCACGCAGAGGGCGGAGCAAAGGCGCCTTGAAAGGGAGCGCCGCAAAGAGGAAAAAAAGCAGCTCGCCGCCCTGGCAGAGCAAAGAAAGGAGCAGAAAAAGGCGGCACTTTCCGAGCGCAGGCGAATCAAAGCAGAGGAGCGTGCCTTAAAGCGTGGCGCAAACGGCAGAAGATCGCTCACAAGAGAGGAGCGTGCCTCTCTGCGTGTGCAAAAACGGGAGCAGCGTGCGCTTGAAAAGAGGCAGAAGGCAGAAAATAAAAAGCGCAAGGCAGAAATTCTGCTCGGCGCACAGGAAAGCTCGTATGCAGGGCTGTATCAGCTTGCCAAGGAGCAAAAGCCCCGTGCCGACTGGGTGGGGCTGGTTAACGCCGCACTCATCTTCCCCGCAACCGAAAACGAATCGGTGGCAAGCGTATTCCGTCTTTCCGCCGTCATTAAAGAGGAGGTTTGCCCCATCGCCCTGCAAAAGGCGCTCAATGCGGTGGTGCCGCGCTTTCCCACCGTGGTATCGGCAATGAAAAAGGGCTTCTTCTGGTTTTACTTAGAGCCCTCCACCCGTCCGCTTGTGGTGACGCGCTACGAGGGCTATCCCTGCAAAAAAATCCCCATCGATTCCCGTCATCCTGCGGTGCGTGTGCTGTATGCAAGCCACGAGATTGCGGTGGAGTTTTACCACACCGCCACCGACGGCAACGGCGGCATACTGTTTCTCAACTCCCTGCTTGCCGCATATTTCGAGATGAAGGGCACGAAAATAGAGGATTACACCAACTGCCTCAACGCAAAAGACAGACCGCGTCCGGAGGAAATGGTGGATTCCTTCCAGCAGATTGCCGATAAGGTCACCAAAAAAACAACGCCCGACCCTGCCGCATGGCAGATTCAGGGCACAAGGCTCCCCGACGGTATGCTCGTCTACAACAAGGGCATCTGCTCGGGAAGCGAGCTTCATGCGGTGGCAAAGAGCAAGGGCGCAACCGTCACCGAGCTTCTCACCGCCTGTCAGATATGGGGCTTGCAGGAATACCGCCGCTTCTACGGCTTCAAAAAGGATAAGCCCGTGGTCATCTCGGTGCCCGTCAACCTGCGTCCGCTGTACGGCTCCCGCACCGTGCGCAACTTTGTGAGCATGATGCTGATAGAGGGCAAGGATGGCGTCCCCTTCGACGAGCTTCTTTCCCACGTAAAAAAGCAGTTTGCCGAGCAAAACACCGTAGCGCAGTTTATGGGGCGCATCAACACCAACGTATACTATCAGCGTCACGTGTTCTTCCGCCTGGTGCCCCTGCCCTTAAAATATCTGGTACTGCGCATCGTCAACATCTTTGCAGGCGACCGCAAGCGCACCTCCTCGCTTTCTAACCTCGGCGTGGTCAAGGCGCCCAAGGAATTCGAGGGCAAGGTGCTTCGTTACGATTTCGGCTTCGGACCGCAAAAGCACGACGTAGTCAGCCTGTATACCGTCACCTACAACGACGTTGCGGTTTTAACCTTCTCCTGCACCGTAAAGGAAACGTATATGCAAAAGAAGTTCTTTGCAAAGCTCTCGGAGCTCGGTGTTTCCGTTGCGGTAGAGAGCAATCTCGATTTGCCGTAAAACAAAAAAGGGGCTTTCGGCAAAAAAACTGTGCCGTGCCGCTATCGGGCGCAAAAGCCCGAGGGAAGGGGAAACTCTTTCCATAGGAGTGCCTATGAAATACTGTAAGGAATGTGGCGTATACTGCCACAGGGGCTTAAAGCGCTGTCCGCTGTGCGGAAGCTTTTTAGAGAGCGAGCGCGAGGCCCCCGATGCATTAAAAAAATATCATACGGAGATAGAGCTGTCTGTCAGCTATCCCCCCGTGGAATACGAGGATCAGACAGATAAAACCCGTATGCGCTATCGGGCGTTCACCCTGCTTCTTGCCACCATCGCCATCTGCTTTGCCATCAACTTCGTGGTAACGCCCTCCTCGCTGTGGTCGCTGTACGTGCTGGTGGGCAGCACCATTCTGTATTTTTGCGTGTTTTCCTCGCTGTTCCGTCACAGCCGCGCCTATTCCATTCTGGCAACCTGCACCGTGCTGATTTCGGTGGGGCTTTTCGGCTTTGACGCCATACAGTCGATGGACCGCCTCGGCAATCTTTCTGCGGTTGGCTTTTCCGTGTGCTACGCCATCCCCGGCTTTCTCATCGCCATGATTGTCACCTTCGATATCCTCATCTTCGTGGGTAGAAATACCTTCCGCTATTATTTCATTTCGCTGTATATCGCCTCTGTATCTGCCATTATTCCGCAGATTGTATTCTGGGCGATTCCCTCGCTGGATATGCCCTCGTGGTTTACGCTTGCCGCCTTCTTCTTCGCCGTTTTCAACTGCGTGGTGATGACGGTGTGCTATTCCCGCAGGGTGCATCACGAGTTTGTGCGTAAGTTTTACATCTGAGGCAAAGCCCATTTGCCGCAAATATCAGGAAAAAGAGAGTTTTTTATGACCGAAAGAGAACTTTTACAAATGGTAGACCACACACTTCTTTCGCCCACGGCGTCAGAAGAGGATATCCGCCTTACCGTCAGCGAGGGCATTCTTGCCTCCGCCGCGTCCGTGTGCATTCCGCCACGCTTCGTGCACGCCGCCGTATCTGAGGCGCAGGGTAAAATCCCCGTATGCACCGTGGTGGGCTTTCCGCTCGGCTACAACGACGCCTTGGCAAAGGTAAGGGAGGCAGAGCTTGCCATCAGTCAGGGTGCGGCAGAAATCGACACGGTGATGCCAATCGGGGCGCTCCTTTCGGGTGACCTCGGCGCAGTAAGAGAGGAGCTTGCGCTTCTTCGCAGGGCTACGCAGGGCAGAGTTTTGAAGGTCATCATCGAAGCCTGTCTGCTGACCGATGTGCAAAAGCGCATTGCCACAAGGCTGGTGGCAGAGAGCGGCGCGGATTTTGTAAAAACCTCCACGGGCTTCTCCACGGGCGGCGCCACCGTAGAAGACATCGCCCTTTTGAAGGAAGAGGCAAGAGGCATGGGCGTGAAGGCATCGGGCGGAATCCGCAGCTTTTCGCAGGCGCTTGCCTTAGTGCAGGCAGGTGCCACACGCATTGGCGCAAGCAGGCTGGTAAAGGAATTCCTGCGCCTTTCGTAAGAGCATTCCAAACACCGTAATATATAAAATACATACTGTATTTGTAAGGAGCGTTATGAACGCAAAAAGAGAGCAAACCATCGCCGCTATTGCCACCGCACAGGGGCTTGGCGGCGTTGCCATTATTCGTATTTCGGGCGAGTGTGCGGTGTCTGCCGCAGAGGCAGTCTTTTCCGCCAAAAGTAAAAAAAGGCTGTCTGAGGTAAGCCCCTGCTACCTTTGCTACGGCACCTTCTCGTGCGGCGCCTTTTCAGACAGCGGCTATGCCGTGCGCTTTGCCGCGCCCCATTCCTACACGGGTGAGGACGTGGTAGAGCTGCATTGCCACGGCGGCTACGAGGCTCCCCGTGCGCTGCTTGGTGCGGTGCTCAGGCAAAAGGGCGTGCGCCTTGCCGATAAGGGCGAATTCACACGCAGAGCCTTCTTAAACGGAAAGCTCGACCTTTCGGGCGCAGAGGGCGTGATAGACCTCATTCATGCGGAATCCACCGCAGAGGCGCGTGCCGCAGACCGTCTTTTAGAGGGCGAGCTGGGCAAAACGGTAACCTCCGAGCAGCAGCTTCTGCTCGATAAGCTTGCCGCCATTGAGGTTTTGCTCGACTACCCCGAAGAGGAGCTTCCCGAGGAAAGCAGAGAAAGCCTTCTTTCAGACCTTACCGCCATGCAAACGCGCTTGCAGGCGCTTGCCGATACCTACTACCGCGGCTCCCGTGTAAAGGCGGGCGTTACCGTTGCGCTGTGCGGCCCTGCCAACGCAGGCAAAAGCAGTCTGTTAAACCGTCTGCTGGGCGAGGAGCGCGCCATTGTTTCCTGCATTCCCGGCACCACGAGAGACGTAGTAGAGGGCACGGTAGAGCTTGCAGGCGTCAAGGTGCGCTTACTTGACACCGCAGGCATCCGTGAAAGCGTGGATATCGTGGAGCAAATGGGTATGGAGCGAAGCGTCCGTGCGGCGCAAACCGCAGACCTCGTTCTGCGCCTCAAAGAATCTGAGCAGGAGTCCTTCGTTGCCGTCCCCGAGGATATGCCCACCGTGGATATTCTCACCAAGGCAGACCTTCGCGGCGAGCCCGCAGGCGAAAGAGCAGACGGCGTTCTGTTGCTTTCCGCCGCAACGGGCGAGGGCATCGAGGTGCTTCGGGAAAGGCTTTTGCAGTTTGTCACCGAGCGTGCCACGGGCGACGGCTTAATGCTCACCAACGAGCGGCATTACAGCGCCCTGTGCCGTGCCATCGGTGCGCTTTCCGAGTGCTTCTCCGGCTTTGAAGATAAGCCCTTAGACCTCGTTGCCTTCGACCTTCGTGCCGTATGGGAAACCTTAGGCGAGATTACAGGCTCCTCTGCGACGGAGGAAATACTGGACGTGATATTCTCCCGCTTCTGCCTCGGCAAGTAAAACGGCTTATATGCTGCGTTATGCTGCGTTAAAGCTGCGTTTTCTTGGTCACGTACAACAAGTACGCTCCCGGCGAAAGCCTCGCTTTGCCTTGCCTGACTTGTATCTAAGCCGTTTTACAGTGCATAAAGCGTTAGAAAATGCTGATTCGGGCTTATATACGGCGTCATGCTTTGGTGGGGCATCCGCTTTTCGCGTCTTACTTGCATTTGAGCCGTTTTTGGTGCGTGCATAAGAAAAGAGAGTGCAACATTTACGGTTGCCTCGTACTGCTCGCATTTGAGCCGTTTTTTCCGTGCGTAAGTTGTGGCAGGGTGCTGAAATACTTTGCCTTGTGAATTATGTGCGGTTTTCTTTGGGGGCACCTCGGGGAAAATAGATAGAATATACTGTACAAAGGAATTGTTTATGGTTACTGTTTTACTTACTGCGCTTGGCGTGGGCGGTGCTACCGTAGTTGGGGCGCTGCTTGGCTTTGGCTTCAAGAATATCACACACCGCTTCAGCGATATTGTGCTTGCCTTTGCGGCAGGCGTCATGCTTGCGGCGGCGGTGGTGGGGCTGATTCTGCCCTCGTTTGAGGGTGCAACGCCCCTTGGCTTTGCGGTTTCGGTGGTGGGTATTTTTTGCGGTGCGGCGGTGATTAACCTGCTGGATAAGCTGGTGCCCCATCTGCATAAGCTTTCGGGCATTACCACGCAGGACGGCGAGCAGATGCAGCAAAAGCGCAACAAAATTCTGCTCTTTGTGCTTGCCATTGCCATCCACAATCTGCCCGAGGGTATTGCGGCAGGTGTGGGCGCAGGTGCGGGAAATCCTTCCGATGCGCTGATGGTGGCAGGCGGTATCGCTTTGCAGAATATCCCCGAGGGTATGGTCATCATCGGTCCCATGCTTGCCTCGGGTATGAGCGGCAGACGCACCCTGCTTTTTGCGCTTTCCACCGGTCTTGTAGAGGTGGTGGGCACCTTTCTGGGGTATTTTGCGGTGAGCATTTCCGCAGCCGTACTGCCCTTTGCGCTTGCGTTTGCAGGCGGCGCCATGCTCTACGTCATCTCCGACGAGATGATACCCGAAACACACGCACACGGCAGTGAACGGGGTGCAACCTATGCCCTGCTCGTTGGCTTTTGCCTGCTGCTTGCGTTTGACTTTTTTATCGGGTAGACCTGCGGTAAAACAATACGAACAAAAAAGAGCAGACATACAAGATTATCTCTTGCGTGTTTGCTCTTTCTGCGTGTATAAGGGCTTAGCC
>JAFQWR010000083.1 GCA_017407365.1 Clostridia bacterium | reverse complement strand
TGTAAGCCAAGCATCCGCATACGTAGCACCCGAGCTTTCCGCACTTCCCGAGGAGCAGCTGAATGCCTACATCTCCGACCCCGATTTTGCCGCATACGACAAAATGCTCAAAGGCGTGCTGAAAAACAAGCCTCACATTTTATCGGAAAGCGAGGAGGCTCTGCTTGCCTCCATGGGCTCGATGAACACCAGCTACCGTGAAATCTTCCACGCACTCGACGATGTGGATTTCCCCTTCCCCACCGTAAAGGACCCCGATGGCAACGATTTCAAGATTACGCACAGCGGCTATTCCGTTGCTCTGCAAAGCACGGACGCGGCTTTTCGTGAGCGTGCCTTCAAGGCGTATTACGAGGGCTATAAGGGTCTGATCAACACCATCACCTCCATCTACACCTCCGGCGTACAGAAGGACGTATGCTTTGCCCGTGCGCGTAAGTTTAACTCCTGCCTCGAAAAGGCTCTCTTTTACGAGGAGGTTTCGCCCGAGGTTTATAAAACGCTTCTTTCTACGGTAGAAAAGAACACCAGATATCTGCACGAGTATATGGCTCTGCGCAAAAAGATCATCGGTGCAGACGTCATGCACGTGTGGGACCTGCACTTCCCCATCTTCAAAAACGCAGATATGAAGCTGGATTACGATGAGGCGTTCCAGCTTGTGATGGAGGGTCTTGCACCTCTTGGCGAGGAATACGTGGGCTTATTGAAATACGCTAAGGATAACCGTTGGATTGACGTATACGAAAACCGCGGCAAGCGTGCAGGCGCATATTCCACCGGTGTTTTCGGCGTGCATCCCTACGTGCTGTTAAACCACGAGCTGACCACCCACGCAACCTTTACCTTAGCGCATGAGATGGGTCACTGCCTGCACACCTATTACAGCAATGCAAATCAGCCCTATGCCAAGGCAGATTACACCATCTTCGTGGCAGAGGTTGCCTCCACCGTAAACGAGGTTCTTCTCTTAAAGCACATCCTTGCAAAAACGCAGGATATCAATATGAAGAAGTTCCTGCTCAGCTACTATCTGGATATGTTCCGCACCACGCTGTTCCGTCAGACGCAGTTTGCTGAGTTCGAGGCAAAGGCGCACGAGATGGCAGAAACCAATCAGCCCATGACGGTGGATACGTTAAGCGACTTCTACGGCGAGCTCAACTATCGCTACTACGGCGATGCGGTAAACCGTGACGAGGATATCCGCTACGAGTGGGCACGCATTCCTCACTTCTACAACGCCTTCTACGTATACAAATACGCCACCGGCATCACCTCGGCAATCAACATTGCCTCTATGATCTTAAAGGAGGGTCAGCCTGCGGTAGACCGCTATAAGGCATTCTTGAAGAGCGGCGGCAGTGATACGCCCGTTGAGCTGTTGAAGATTGCAGGCGTCAACCTCGAAACGGAGGCTCCCTTCAACTACGCTATGCAGGAGTTCAAGGCGGCACTCGACGAGCTGACCGAGCTGACGAAGTAATATGTTTGAGTTTTACGTACCCAATCGCCTGAGCGATTACAACCGCTTTAAGGTTTACGACAGTATGCGCCACGAGCCCGCCCGTGTGTGGATTATGCCCCTGTTTATGGCAATTTTTGCCGGCATCACCGTGATTGCGGGCAGCTGGGCGTTTGCGGCGGTGTGCCTTGTGCTTGGCGCTGTGTTCCCCTTAATCACCTACCTGATGGCACGCACCTCGGGCAAATCTCTGTTAAAGGAGCGTCCCGACTACGAAAAGGGCGGCACCAACTACCGCATAGAGCGTACCCACTTTTACGTGTGGCAAAAGGATGAGAATCCGCTTCCCATCAAATACACCGACCTGTACTGCGCCGTGCAGACGAAGGATAGCTTCTATCTGTACGACACAAAGGAAACCTGCTTCATCATCAGCAAGGAGTTTATGAAGGAGCAGGATGCGGTGATTTTTGGCCGCATTTTAGAAATCAATCTTCAGCCGTACCGTAAATATTCCAATAAAAGCTGAAAAAAGGAGGCCTCTTCATGGCAGAGCAAATCAAACGCACAAGGGCAATGCCCGGCAATATCGAAGCAGAGCGCGCAATACTTGGGTGTATTCTGTTTGATGCCGATCTGGGCGCTGATCTTCTGGCAGAGCTGAACGAAGAGGATTTTTATTCCAAGGCACACAAGCAGGTGTTCGAGGGTATGAAAAAGCTGTACCTCAACAATCAGCCGGTAGACCTCGTAACGCTTACCGATATCCTCGATTCGCTTGGCTACCTCGATGGCGTTGGCGGCGTAAGCTACCTCACCGACCTCGAAACAGGCATCGCTTCCACGGCAAATTACGCCTACTACCTTGAAATCGTCAAAAGAGATTCGGTTATGCGCAAGCTTATCCGTGCCTCGCGCGAGATTTCCGAGCTTTGCCTCAGCGAGGCTTCGCTGAACGAGGCGGTTGCCTTTGCCGAAAAAAGCGTGTTCGACGTTTCCGCACGCTTCGATACCTCTACGGTGGTTCCCATCAGCGAAACGCTTGTCACCGTGCTCGAAAGCTTCAACCAGGCAACCCAGCAAAAGGGTAAGGTGGGTATCACCACCGGCTTCCATCAGCTCGACCGCATCTTAAACGGTCTGCACCGCACCGACCTCGTGCTTGTTGCCGCCCGTCCCGGTATGGGTAAAACGGCGCTTGCCCTCAACATCGTAAGCAATGCCGCACTCAGCTCCAACGCCACCTGCGCCATTTTCTCGCTGGAAATGGGCAAGGAGCAGCTTACCCAGCGTATGGTCTGCTCGCAGGCTAAGGTTTCGATGGCTAAGGCTGTGCGCGGTGAGCTGAAGCGTGAGGATTGGCTTCGCATCTGGCAAGCCAACCAGAGGCTGAGAGAAAGCAAGATTTTTATCGACGAATCCACCCTGATTACCCCTGCGGAAATGATTTCCAAGTGCCGCCGCATCAAGGCACGGCACGGGCTTGATCTTGTGATGGTGGACTATATTCAGCTGATGCAATCGGGTAAGCGCTCCGACAGCCGCCAGCAGGAGGTTTCCGAAATCTCCCGTATGCTGAAAATTCTGGCAAAGGAGCTGGACGTGCCCGTAATTGCGCTTTCTCAGCTTTCGCGTGATATCGAAAAGCGTACCGACAAGCGTCCGCAGCTTTCGGACCTTCGTGAATCGGGCGCCATCGAGCAGGACGCAGACATCATTCTGTTTATCAACCGCCCCGAAGAGCAAAAGGGCGAAAAGCTGGATGACGGCACCGTGCAAAGGGATATTGCAGATATCTACATCGCCAAGCACCGTAACGGCGAAACGGGCATGATCAAGCTTGCGTGGATGGGCGAATCCACCCTGTTTGCCAACAACGATACCAATATCGTGGACGCACAGGCAGAGGCGTACGGCGTTGCGCCCATGCGCGCTGAGCCCAAGGTGATTGCCGATGATAATCTGCCCTTCGAGGATTCCCCCGAGCAAGAGAGTAAGGCGGAGGAGGCAGAGGACGTTGCCGCCCTCACTCAGCCGATTGCTGTGTGGGGCGATTATGACGAGGAGCAAAAGGCGGCACAACAGGCTTCAAGCGAGGAGCAAAAGACGCCTGCGGAAGAAAGTGCAGAGGATTCCGATTTTGCCGCATCAGAGGAGGAGGCCGCCGAGGCACTTGCCGAGGCATACGAAGCTTCCGCTTCGGGCGGAATGGAGGAGCCTCCTGCGCCCGATGACGCCGATGCACCCCCTGCGCCCGACGATAACGACGCTCCGCCCGAGGGGACGGACGATTTACCCTGGTAAAACAATACGGCATCTTATGCGCATACCAAAGCGGTATGCGCTTTTTTTATGCGGAAATCGGGCTTTGGTCGGAGGGGGTATGCTTCTTACCAACGGCAATACCTTTACTTAAAGTAAAAATAGCCGCGGTTTGTTCGGCAGATAAAAAAGCCCCGCCTCAGGCGTATGCGCCGCCTCCGAGGGCTTGGGCCTCAAAAACAGCCGAGCCAATCCCGTGCAAGTATTTTGCTGAACAGAATGGGCGCAAAAAAAGGATGGAGGCGTAAAAAAAAGGCACACCCAAACGGGTATGCCTGTAATTGACTGTAAAGATTATTCTGCTTCCTCAATCTGTTGAAGCGCAAGTGCAAGCTCGTCCAGCTGCTTTTGCTCTACGGTGCCGGGTGCCTCTGTCATGATGCAGGCAGCCGTCTGTACCTTGGGGAAGGCGATGACGTCACGGATGGATTGCGTGCCCGTGAGCAGCATGGTGAGCCTGTCGAGGCCAAATGCAAGACCGCCGTGAGGGGGCGTGCCGTAGCGGAAGGCGTCCACGAAGAAGCCGAATTTTTCCTTGATGGCCTGATCGTCGAAGCCGAGCTTCTCGAACATCTTCTTCTGCACTGCGTTGCTGTGGATACGGATACTGCCGCCACCTGCCTCCTGACCGTTGATAACGATGTCGTACGCCTTGGCACGTGCCTTTTCGGGTGCGGTGTCAAGAAGGGGTAAATCCTCCGTTTTGGGTGCGGTGAAGGGGTGGTGCATAGCCACAAGGCGCTGTTCCTCCTCGCTGTACTCGAACAGGGGGAAGTCGGTTACCCACAGAAGGTCGTAGGTGCTTTCGTCGATGAGCCCCTCCTTTTCGGCAAGGTGCAGACGCAGTGCGCCAAGCGCATCGTAAACCACCTTGTTGGTGTCTGCCACAAAGAACAGGATATCGCCCTCGGCAAAATCGGTGCGCTCGTAGATTGCGGCAAGCGTTTCCTCCGAGAAGAATTTGGCAATGGGCGATTTGATGCCCTCCTTAGAGTAGTTC
>JAFQWR010000082.1 GCA_017407365.1 Clostridia bacterium | reverse complement strand
CAGAACGAGGCAACCGCGGATTCCCCAAGGGCGCGTACTCCTTGTACGTAACCGACGGGGAAACGCAAGGTTAACAAAGTTATGCGAAGTATTTCAGCCGTTTTACCTTAGCCTTTTAAGCTGCCAATCATAATCCCCGTCGCAAAATTCTTACGAATAAGCGGGAAGAAGCACAGTACGGGAATGATGGAAATGACAATTGCGGCAAAGGAAATGGTTTTGGGGGAGATACGCTCCATCATTTCGGGGGGCATACCCTCGGTCATGGTGGAGGTCTGAATTGCCTTTAACAGGAAATATTGCAGGGTTTGCAGATTTTCGCTGTCGGTGTAGATCATGGTGTCGAAATAGCTGTTCCAATGCCCTACGGCAAGCCACAGCACAACGGTTGCAAGCACCGCCTTGTTGAGGGGCATATAAATCTGCCAATAGATACGCAGCTCGCCTGCGCCGTCTACGGTGGCGGAATCGTGCACCTCGTTTGCAATGCTCTTGAAGCCGCTCTGGATAACGATCATATTATATACGGAATACAGACCGGGAATGATGTATACCCAGAAGCTGTCGAACAGACCGATTGCCTTGATGATGAGGAAGTAGGGCACCAGACCGCCGCCAAAGAACATGGTGAAGATGTTCACCCAATAGAAGAACCTTTTGCCCTTTAAGTTGGGGCGGCTCATGGCGTACGCCACGATGGAGGTAAAAATCAGCGCGGTGAAGGTACCGATGACCGTTCTGCCGATGGTGACGAGGTAGCTCAGCCACATTGCCTTATCCTCTAAAACCACCTTGTAGTTTTCGAAGGTGAACAGGCGGGGCAGGAAGTACACGCCGCCAACGGCGTAGTCTGCGCCCTGGTTGAAGCTGCCCGCAACCACGTAGATGATGGGGTAGATACAGCAGCAGCAGAACAGCGCCATTAAGGTTGCGTTGATTACGTCAAAGGCGTAGATATGCGTTATTTTGCGGTTGTGCGTTTTGTAATATTCCCTTTTGCGCATTGCGTCGGTGACGATTACAAACGTAAGACAGCAAAGCCCCAAAACGCCAAGACCGAGAAAGACGCCTGCAATGACGTCGATGGTGTGATACATCTGCTCGGTGCCCTCGTCGATGGGAATGGAGGCAACGTAGCACAGAAGAAGCGCACAGATGACGGAGATCATGCCGTAGACCAAAAGAGCCTTGCGGATGACGGAAACAGCCTTGCTTTGAGATTGAGAAAAGGTCTTGAAAATATTCATATCAGTAAATCCCCTTTCCCGTTACTTTTTTGCACACAAAGTTGCTGATAATCAGAAGCACGAGCGCAACGACGGACTTCATCAGACCGATGGCGGTGGCATAGCTGTAATTCCACTGCGGGAAGCCGTTTTTGTAGAGGTAGGTATCCAGCACCTCACTGCGCTCGATGTTGTTGACGTTCTGGAACACCCAGAGATGCTCAATGCCGTTGTTTAAGATGCCGCTGACCGAAAGAATGAAGAACAGCGTGATGGTGGGCGCAATGGAGGGCAGGGTTATGTAAACGATTTTGTGATAGCGGTTTGCGCCGTCTATCTTTGCCGCCTCGTACATTTCCTGCGGAATGGAGGCAATTGCCGCCACGTAGATGATGGAGCCCCAGCCCATGCCCTTGATCAGCGAGGTGATGATGATGATGGGCCAGAAGAAGCGCGGTTCACCCAAGATATCCACCTTTTCCTTGACGATGCCAAGGTCGTAGAACAGGGTGTTTACAATGCCCATATCGTAGTCTAAAAGACCTACGAAGATACCGCCGAAGATTGCCCACGACAAAAAGTGCGGAAAGAAGGTGACCGTCTGCACCGTCTTTTTGAAGCGGTCGGAAATCAGCTCTGCCGTAAATATCGCAAATGCGATGGGCAGGGGGAAGTTGATAAACAGCTGCAAAATGTTCAGACCCAGCGTGTTGAACATGATGTTGCCGAAATCGGGGTCGGTGATAAACAGCTTGAACTTATCCAGCCCGCACCATTCTGCCACGCGGATGGCACGCATGATGTCCATATAGCCGTCGCCGTCCACAAAGGCAAGCACCAGGCCGTAGAGCGTGGCGTAAGAGAAGACGGCAAGAAAAAGGACGCTGAGCGACGCCATGCCCACAAGCACGAAATCGTTGCCCGTCCATTTCTTCCACCTTCTTTTTCTGGCGCGGACGGTTAAAGCCTCGTTTTCCGTCAGCGCGGTTGCTTTTTGTTCCATAGCTTCTTCTCCTTCGGTATTCTTCTATGCAACGGGGCGTTTGCCCTCTTTATTCTTCCTCTTCCGCTTTGCCGTGCAGAAGCTTCACGCTTTCTCTTTCCACAAGCTGTGCCTGCATTTTGGGCAGGGGGGAAAGCTCCTCGCCGTTCATCATCTGCACCAGGCGCATCACGGCGGCGTCCGCAAGCTCTGCAATGGGCTGACGCATGGTGGTTAAGGGGCGGTCCAGCAGGGCGGAATAGACGTTGTCGTCGATGCCCACCACCGATAAATCCTCGGGCACCCGCTTGCCGCACTCCTTCAAGCGCTTATAAATGCCGTACGCCTGAATATCCGAAAAGGCAACCACGGCAGTAACGTCCGTTTGCAGGAAATACTCTGCGGCACGCTCGCCCGTTTCCAGGTCGTACTGACCCTCGAACAGACAGCTCTCGCACAGGGTAAGCCCGGATTCACTCAGCCTCTTCCTAAGCCCCTTCAAGCGGTTGGCACTGCTGTTGAGCTGCATGGGGCCCGTGACCACGCCGATTTTGGTGTGCCCGCGGCTTACCAGATAATCGGTGAGGGAATAGGCGCTTGCGCTGTTATCGAGTGACACGTGCGGATAGCCGTGCACGTAGCGGTCTAAAAACAGACAGGGCACGCTGAGCTTGCCGATTGCCTCTTTAAGAAGCCCGATGTTTTCGGGAGAGAGCGACTCTGCACTGGGCGTGAGCATAATGCC
This sequence comes from Clostridia bacterium, assembly GCA_017407365.1. GTDB lineage: Bacteria > Bacillota > Clostridia > Christensenellales > HGM11417 > RGIG2219. Next base: position 3,938 of record JAFQWR010000082.1, on the reverse strand, counting down.
GTCGATGTTTCTGCCCGCAAGAAGGTCGATAGACTTTAAGTCCTTACGCGCGCTTTCCTCGTTGTTGCTTAAAATGATATCGTAGCCCTGCTTGGCAAATCGGCGTTGCAGGTTGCGCACCAGCTCGGCAAAAAAGGTGTTGGTGATGGAGGGCACGATGACGCCGATCATATTCGTTCTGCCCATCACGAGCGAGCGCGCCGTGTGATTGGGCGTGTAGCGCAGCTTTTCTGCCGCACAGAAGATGCGCTCCTTCGTGCTCTGCGACACTCCTCCGCCCTTGCCGTTCAGCACGAAGGATACGGTGGTGACGGAAACGCCTGCCTCTGTTGCTACGTCCTTGATGGTCACACGCTTTGACATTGCCTCCGCCTCCTTTTTTCCTTTTTATCGCACTGCTGCGGCAAGCCGCTTGCCTGCTCCTGCGGTAGTTTTGGCTGTTTCTCCGCAAAAATCAGCCTGTATATCGGTAAATGCTTAGTAAAGCGTTTTAGTAAAACGATTTAGTACGCTTTTTATTCTCTTTTAATTATAGCGCATTTTATTCTGCTTGTCAACCCCCTTTTTGAAATTTCTTTGCCAAACGGCTATTTTTTTTGGCGAAGCGGAGGGATGGCACAAAAAAACCGCACGGAAGACTGCTCCGCGCGGTGTGTTTGCCGTATGCCGATACGGTGAAAGGTACTTATTTGTTGCTCTGCCTGTGAGAGCTTCCTGCGCAGGCGTTTTGTTGCTCTGCGCAAAGGGGAAAGCCTTACAGCACGGGCAGGAAGGTGAGGTCGTGCAGCACGAGGGTTGCATCCTTGTTGTTCAGCTCCTCCTGTGAGCCCGTATCCAAAACAAGCTTGATTGCCACAATCTGATAGTCCTTGATGAAATGACCGTTGACATAGCCCCACGTTTCGGTGCTGATGGGCTGAACGTTGCTGAAATCCACCAGAATTTCGTGCGTGCCGTCCGTCAGGATGGTGGAGAATACGCTGATGTTCTCTGCCCAGGTGGGGTCGCCGCCTGCCATAATCAGCTCAATCGTGAAGCTGGTGACGTTGGTGGAGGTGAAGCGCATACTGAACGAGCTGTATACGCTTGTGTAATTGGCGATGTCGAGCATTGCGCCCGTCCAGAGTCCTGCCGAGGCGCTCTTGGTGAATACGTATGCGCCGCTGTCGTCCACCGTGATTGCGTAGCCCGGATCTCTCCATCCCTCGCTGACGGTGGGCGATTCGGGAAGCTGGGGCTTATCGGGCTCTGCGGGCTTTTCGATGAGGAAGAGATTCAGAGGCAACCCGTTTTTGTCGTATACCGTCACCGTTTTGCTGACGTCACGCTTTACCTCCTCCGTCATCACACAGAAATAGCCGTAGCGAAGCCTGGTGATTTCGCCGTCTGCGGTTACGGTGAGCGTTTTGCCCGAAACGGATACCGAGCAATCGTACACGTATTTGCCGCCCACGTATACCTCAAAGCCGTTGGAGCCGTTTTTCAGCGTGACCTCCTCAGAGAGGGTGAGCGTTACGGAGCCGTCTGCGTTGAAGGAATAATCGGTGAGCGTTACGGGCGCAGGCTTATCCTTTTTGAAGAATACACGGAGCGCTTCGTCTGCCGCTCTTTTTGCGACCTCACGCTTTTGCTTGGGATGGATGTCGAACCAATCGCCCTGATCGAGGTTGCGTGCCACCACGGTGTAGGGGTCCTCCTCTGCCACCGCGTTGATTTTTTCGTTGACAATGCTGTACGGCCCGGGCAGACCCTCGTAGCGTGCCAGCTGGCAGACGGTGAAGCCAAGCTTATCGTTGCCGAACATCTCTCTGCACTGCTCCATAAAGATCTTTAAGGCGGCGTCGTAGTAGAACTGCGTGCCAAAGGCGTTGCTTTCGCCCTGATACCACAGCACACTGCGGATATTCAGGCCCGTTAAGGGATACAGCATACCGTTGTAGCCGAGGCAGGGCGTGAAGAAGGTGTCATCTGTGGTGTAGGGGGTGTAGAGCTGCTGTACCCTTTCGTAGTTTTGCTCGCTCATCCAGAATTCGATAGAGGAGCCGCCTACGGGGTTTGCAATCAGACCCACGGGACAACCAAGCTCCTCGTGCATCTGCTTGCCGAACAGATAGCCGACTGCAGAGAAGTTTTTGATGGATTTCTGATTTGCGCCGTTCCACGACTGATTGTATATTGCCTGCGTGGAGGGAGCATCGGGGGTGTTCCAGCCCATCTGGAACAGGCGGATTTCGTTGTCGATGCAGGCGTCGGAGTTATAAAGATCGCTGAGGAGTGCGCCGCTGTGCTGTACCTGCCATTCCATATTCGACTGACCTGCGCACAGGAATACCTCGCCGATGTATACGTCGGAAAGCTCTCTTCTGCCTGCCTCTGTAATCAGCGTGAGGGCGTACGGGCCGCCTGCCTGCATTTTGGGCAGGTAAAGCTCGAACTTGCCCGACTGCACCGTGCCGTAGTACACCGTGCCGTTCAGCTCTGCGGCAATATACTCGGTGCCCGTGGCGTCACCCCAGATGCGGTTGACGGCGTCACGCTGCAAGCACATACCGCTTTTGAACATGGGATAGGGCGAAATTTTTGTGCCTGCGTTTGCGGTGAACTGCGAAACGTCAAAGGTGGGCTCGGTGACTACCTTAGCCGCATTGGTATCGGGGAAGGAAAGAATACTGTCTACGGGCACGAAGCCGCCCTCTGCGGGGGGATTTTCGCCCGCAGGGGGATTTTCGCCGCTCTGGATATCCGGACGGGTGACAAGGCTGACCACCAGCGCAGTGAAGGTGATGGCAAGCAAAACAGATAGAATGATGACTGCCTTTTTCATAGGAGCTTCTCCCTCTTTTTATTGCTATTGTTTAGTAAACTTTGACTGTTTTACCAACATCTATATCATACCACAGGTTTGCCGCAAAGTCAAGGGTTTTTTGAAATTTTCTCCCTGCAAGCAGGGGCTTATCCGCTATCCGAAAAAGAAAAAAGACGCCAAGGCGGTGTCTTTTTCTGCGATTTAGTTTACTAAACAATAGGCTCTCCGCTCACTCTTTTTACGTACTCGGTGGGAGAGATGCCCACCCTGCGCTTGAACACGGAGGAAAAATACAAGGGGTCGGCGTAGCCCGAAAGCAGGGCAACGTTTTTGACGGAATCGATGCCGTGGTCAAACAGGGTGATGGCGTAGCGGATGCGCACGGAGCTGAGATACTCTGTGTAGCCCACGCCCATTTTGCGCTTGAATGCCGCAGAAAGGTATTTGGGGTTGTAGCAAAGCGCCTCTGCTACGGCGGCAAGCGAAAGCTGAGGGTCGCAAAAGCGCTCCTCGGTGTAGCGCACCACACGCTCTACAAGACCGCTACGCTCACCTCCGCAGGCGGTAAGACGGGAAAGGGTGTATAAAAGCATGCTTTCCGCCGCAAGGTCCACCGTTTTTTCCGATGCGCGCGCAAGACTTTCCGTCCATAGCGGAATAAAGCCGTCGAAGCCGTGAAACAGCCTGCGCTCTGCGGTGATTTCAAAGCGCCGCAGAAGCGCCTCTGCCCTGACGCCCGAAAAGCGGATGTAGATATAGCGCAGGTCGGCTTGCTCCCTTACGGAAAACAGCTCCCCCGAAAAGCCGAGCACGAGCGAGCCCGTGCGCACCGACAGCACCCTTCGGTCGAAGAAAAACAGCCCCTCGCCGCCCACGACCAGATACATCACGTGCGTTTTGAGCAGCTGCTCCCTCTGCATAATTTCAGGGTCGGATTCCAGCACGAAGCAGGAAACCGCAAGAGCCTCTGCCGACGCAGAGGGCACAAGCTTACAGATATTACGTGCAGTCATACACTCCTCTCCTTTTTTTCAGTATACCGCCAATTCGCATAAAATGCAACTATTTTCCATCGGGTTATGGAATTTTTCCATTGACTTATGCACCCTGCCGTGATATAATGAAGCCAACT
>JAFQWR010000081.1 GCA_017407365.1 Clostridia bacterium | reverse complement strand
TCACGCTCGCGCGCCTCAGCAACCTCGAAATTGATATCGCTGACGTGCGCCTTCATTTCTTCTATCTGCTCTTCCGTTATATTCAGACCAAGCTCTTTTTCGCTCTCAGCGAGAGCAACCCAAAGCTGACGCCACAGCCCAAAGCGATGTGCGTCCGAAAAAACATAAGACATTTCTTTGCTTGCATAACGGGTTGCTAAAGGATTCTGATAGTATTCCCTCATAAGATTCACCTTTGTAAGTGTATTTTACTGTATTATTATAGCACAAGTTGATATTTAAGGCAACAAGATATACCGAACACCAAAGGAAAAAGCGCTGGGAACGGAATAGATTTGTTTAAGCTCCTCCTTGGTTACAAAAACAAAATCCGCCACAATCTCATCTAACTCTGCCTCATACCAGCGCATTTCCCATTCGATATGCGTAAACAAATGGCGTGACCTGCCAATCTGACGGAAGCCAACAAAATTTGCTCCCATCTTCTTTAATGCCTGCTCAGCCTGCTTACTGCCAAGCCCTGCGAGGCTGTTGGGAAATTCCCAAAGAGAGGCGAGCAAGCCGCTGTTCTCTCTTTTATGAATGGCATAACGGTCACCCATCTTCAGAATAAATACAGCAAGATTCTGTTTTTTACGCTCCTTCTTTTTACCCTTAACAGGAAATACCTGCGCCTTTCCGCTTGCGTTCGCCTTACACAAATTCTGCAAAGGACAAGCCGAACATAACGGCGCACCTGCAGGCAAGCACACGGTTGCACCAAGCTCCATCATAGCCTGATTGAAATCGCCTGCCCGGTCGTGCGGAATCACCTCTAAAAGCGCATTTCGGATTTCTGCCCTTGAAGATTGCTTGAGAACATCCCCTTCATATTCCGTAAGTCTGGAAAAAACACGCAATACATTTCCGTCTACAGCAGGAACAGGCTCATGAAAGACAATGGAGGCTATGGCGCTTGCCGTGTAATCTCCTATACCGGGAAGCTGAAGCAGCTCCGCCCTTGCATGCGGTATTTCTCCTCCGTATACATCCATAACCGTTTTTGCCGCCTTTTGCAGATTACGCACACGGGAATAATACCCAAGCCCCTGCCATAGCTTATGCAAGCGATCTGAATCGCAAGCCGCAAGATCGGCAACGGTAGGAAGCTCCTCCATAAACCTGCGGTAATAGGGCAAAACTGCCTCCATACGGGTTTGCTGAAGCATAATTTCTGAAACCCATACTCCGTAAGCAGTTGGATTTTCCCTGAAAGGCAAAGAGCGTTTATTGCCCCCGAACCATTGCAGTAACGGACCAATGCAGTTTTTCAGTAAGGTAATTCGTTCCATATAAGATATTATACCATAAAACACCCCAAATGCAATTGTAAAAAATCAGATTTTGTATTATAATGTAAAAGAAATTCATTGCGAGGTGCAGTATGGAGCGTTTTGATACAGATATACTGATTGTAGGCGGAGGCAGTGCAGGGCTGTTTCTTTCCGCTGCTCTTGCCATGGGAAAATGCGATGTTTTGCTTCTGGAAAAAAATGACCGTGTGGGCAAAAAGCTTTGCGCTACGGGAAACGGCATGGGGAATATTTCCAATGCAGATCTTTCCGAAAGATATTTCCACAGCTCCTCCTCTCACACCTCAATGATGCAAATTATAAGAGGTCAGACAAACAGCGTTTATAAATTTTTCAACCATATTGGAGTATCCTTTACAAAAACACAAATGGGTAGAATTTATCCGAGCAGTAAGCAGGCATCCGTGATTGTCGATCTGCTTCTTGCAAAGGCAACGTCTAACCCCTCATTCAGAATGAAAACGGGAACCGGTGTAAAATCGGTTTCGCCCAAAAAAAACGGTTATGAGGTCGTGACCGAATCGGGAGAAATTTTTACCGCAAGATGTATCGTTTTTACCGTGGGAGGAAGCGCAGGAAGGGGCTTTTGCACGGACGGAAGCGCCTATTCCTTACTGCGGCAATTGGGGCACAGCTTAACGCCTCTTTCCCCCTCTTTGGTACAGCTTAAAACACCCACATCGTTTGTAAAGCCCTGTAAGGGGGTAAAAATCGACGCAAGCATAAAGTTGACTTCCTCATCGAAAGAAATAATCTCGTACACAGGCGACCTGCTATTTTGCGATTACGGCGTATCGGGCACTGCCGTGTTTGCTATCTCGGGCTATGCCGCTGAGCTTTTACAGCAGAAGAAAAAAGCACAGCTTGAAATTGACATGGTGCCGGAAATTGACAGCAATGCCCTCTCTGAACGGTTGAAGGAAATCTGCACCTACAACGGTTGGCTTTCCACGAAGGATTTTTTATCGGGCATTATTAACAAGCAAGTTTACAGAACACTGTTGAAGACTTTGAAAATAAAAGAATGCCCCTGCGGAGAACTTACCGTGCAGGATATTGAAAAAATTGTATCCGCATTAAAATGCTTCTCGCTTGATATCCTGGACACCACGGGATTTTCTCAGGCACAAACCACAAAGGGCGGCATCCCGCTTACCGAGTTTGATAAAAATCTTCAATCAAAGCTTGCAAAAAATATTTATGCCGCAGGTGA
>JAFQWR010000080.1 GCA_017407365.1 Clostridia bacterium | reverse complement strand
GTCCTGAGCCAGGATCAAACTCTTAAGTTCATCCTATTCAAAGCTGTGTTTCCACAACTGCTCTGACAAATTTTGACGTTTTTTTAAAGTACGTTCTAACTCTTGGAAATTTTCATTTCCGGAAATTTTGACAAGAACTTTGGTTCTTCTAAATAAAAATCTTTCCCTATTCAATTTTCAAAGAACAGCCGCGCGACCTCTTCGGTGCGACAGCCTGTATATGATACCATATATAGATTTTTTTGTCAACTGTTTTTTTGAACTTTTTCAAAATTTTTTCAAAAAGTTTTTTGCCTCTTTTTTTGCCCTCTTTTCATCCCCGAAAAGCCCCGAACCGCTATGCCGTTCGGGAAGTAAAAAAGCACCCACCGCGGACGGCAGATGCTTGAAAACCGGTTTTTAATTCATCATGTTCATAAAGAAGCTGAAAGCATCCCCCATCAGATCACCAAAGGAAGCAAGCAAAGCAATGGCAACGATATGCGCAATCAACGAACAGACAAGCGTTACGATGGATACGATCAAACCGATCAGAGCCTTTTGGTTATTCTTATTCTTCTTTCTGACGATCAACGCACAAGCAAGTGCGCCACCGCCAAGAATATAACCGAACCAAACGGAAACCAACAGCGCAAGCAACAAGCCCAAAGCACCTGCCGCGATGCTTGCAACCGACAGAATATCCTCCGTCGACCAACTTTCCGCCTTTTCTGTGATTATCACCTTGGATTCCCCTTCCATTTTTGCGCCGCAAGCAGAGCAAAACGTAGCTCCCTCCTGCATTTTACTTCCACATTTCGGACAGTACATCTCTTTACCTTCCTTTTTATTTTTCTCTATTATAATTCCATTTCGGAATTATGTCAAGTAAATTATAGGGTATAATTCTAAAAAAGAATTATATAAGGATACAGAAATGAAAACACGCAAAAAGCTATACGGCAACTACAACATTGTGGGCAGAAAAATTGAAGAGCTTCGCAAGGCAAAGGGGTTGAAGCAAAAGGACTTTATAGCACAGATACAGCTGACAGGCTGTGACATCAACCCAACAAGCTACTCAAAATTAGAGGGGCAGCTGCGCAGTGCTACCGACAAGGAGCTTTTTGCCATAGCCAGAGTGCTTGGCACCACCGTGGACAGCCTGTTTGAAAAGGAAGATTCTTAAAAAATAAGGGAGCAGATGCGTGAAATGCGTAACTGCTCCCTTTTTATCTTTGATATACTCCACCGTTCCCCTGTTCAGCTACGGGACTTTGTGCCGACGGAAACACGTGTGCATTTGCACATATACCCTATGCCGCCTATTCTTTACCGTGTTTTAACTTCATATACCTCACCGTTTCCCCATGCCGTTACGGGGCTTTTCACCGACGGAAACACGTGTGCATTTGCACATACATCCTCTGCCGCCTATCCTTTATATTTACGCGCACGCACGCGCGCACGCGTGAAGAACTCCACTCTGCCCTGTTTTTTCCGAAAAAAGGGCAAAAGAAAGCCCCACCTTGCAGGGTAGGGCTTTTGGCTTTACGCGATGTACTTTTTGATGAAGTTGGGCATGCTTTCTACGTCAGAAGAAACGGTCAGCACAAAGGTGGTACCAAATTCATCCGACAGCTTGCCAAGGAAATTGTAAAGAGCCTCTTGCTCTGCAACGGAAGTATCGGTCATACGTGCTACGCCGTCGATGAATACGAATTCGATATCCGTATTGCCTGCCATCAAGCCGCCCAAAAAGCCAATGAGGCGATCCTGACTGTTGATGAGATAATCTTTGGTATTGATATAGCGCACGGAATGCTTAACCTCTAAGCTGTGCTCGGGGGTATCGGTGATATAAACGACATTGCCCTTTGCGCTTTCAACAGTGGCATTGCACTGATCGATGATTTGTTTGGTTTTGCCGGTTCCCTTTGTGCCATAGATAATTTTAACCATGAGAAGAATCCTCCTAATGTAATCCTTATTTATATTGTACAAGAAATCGCAAAGAATTTCAAGTGCTTTTCAGTATGTTTGTGCAGAAATTATAAAAAATTGGGTAGTCTTGCTACCGTTTGGGCAAAAATCGGTCTAAATAGCCCTCTAAACGCCCTACAATGCGCACGATGAGCACGTCGTACACCAAAAAAAGCAAGCCGCCTGCCACCATATACAGCCACAGAGGAATCTGCGTTACGAGATTTTCACCCAACAGCTGAGGCATCAGAAGATAGGCAAGCACCACCATTGCTTCAAACGCAAGAAGCTTTACGGCGTATTCCACCGCAATATGTGTTTTTTTATACAGAAACAGAGCAACCAGAAAGGGATGCGCCGCAGTTGCCAGCAGGGGCAACACGGAAATGGGCCTTAACAGAGCGCCAATGATTGCAACGCCGATATAGCACAGAGCGGCTACCCCGTACAGCCTTTTGCTGAGCGGTACATACAGCATCGCACCCGACAGCACGTAAAACGACAGCCTTGCCGTGGGTGAATAGTACGCACCGAACAAAAACACCAGCATCAGCGCCGCCGTTATGCCGCCAAGCGCAATTTTATAGGACTGACGCATCATCAGCAGCAGGCAATAAAGTCGCCACCCATCATTTCGCAGCAGCAATCTGCGCAAAGAAGCGAGGTACAGCAATCACATTCGTTGCAGCCTCCACCCATCTGCCTGCCGCCGCCATGGTTCCATTCCCCTTTTCCGCCCGAGGGCGCACCGCCGCCTGCATTGCCGCTTGCCGCATTTGCCGTACGGTTTTTATTGGTGTTGATGAGGTTGTTCAGCCTGAGCAGAGCATCGGAATACTTGGTGTTGGTGGGTTCCTGCTGGCAGGCAAATTCAAGCTGGCGCTTGCTTTCTGCATACCAGTTTTTACGGTAATAGATGATCGACTGCAAATAATGCCACTCGGCACTGCGGTCGGTGATGTTATCCAGATCCTGCTGAGCCTCGCTCAGCTTTCCGTCCTTGATCTTTTTTTCGATATCGGAAAGAGAGCTGTAGCCCTCGTTCGTCTCGCCCTCTGCATGCATTCCACGGTCTCTGATGGCAAGACGCACGTCCTCGTACGCCTGATCCAGCTCGGTGATTTTACGCGCCGCCTGCGCACCTGCCTCGCCCGGCTGATAGATCTGCTCGTTCAGCTCCGCACGCTTTTTGCGGTACGCATCATACGCCTCATCCTCGGTGGCGTTTTGGTCTATGCCCAGAATTATATACGGGTTTTTTTCCATTTACACTGATTCTCCAACAAATTTTTTGTTCTTACAAACATTCCTCGTTCGGTTACGTTACGGATCAGATCGGCATTGAAGTGATATTCCAGCACCGCGGCACTGCTCTGCACTGCCCGACATCCGGAATACAGCGCAAAGGAAATCTCCTCGCCATGCCGCTCTAAGAACGCCTCTCTTGTATCAAAATCGGGGAAAGCCCGCAAAAATACGTTGTAGCTGCCCGATTTATGATCCTTTTCCAAGTCATCCAAAGCATCTATCAGATAGATCCATCTGCCTACGTTATAGCAAAGCGTGCCGTATTCGGCATACTGCC
>JAFQWR010000079.1 GCA_017407365.1 Clostridia bacterium | reverse complement strand
TATGTTGATATTGGCATCGGGCTCGCCGCGCCGAAGAGAAATTCTCTCAAGGCTTGGGGTGCCCTTTTCGGTGGAGCCTGCCGACGTGGATGAATCACGCATCGGCGAGGAGGCTCCTCGGGAGTATGCGGTGCGGCTTTCGCTCAAAAAAGCGCAGGCGGTGGCAAAAACCCACCCGGATTGCACCGTAATTGCCGCAGATACGGTGGTTGCCTTAGGTAGCACCGTTTTCGGCAAGCCGAAAGATGAGGAAGAGGCGCTCAGCTTTTTGCAGCAGCTTTCGGGCAAAACGCACGAGGTAATCACGGGCGTCACCGTGATGCACGGGCAAAAATCGGTAAGCGTGGCAGAGGTCAGCCTCGTCACCTTCCGTCAGGCAGATAAAGAGGAGCTTTTGCGGTATATTCGCACGCAAAGGCCGTTTGATAAAGCAGGGGCGTACGGCATTCAGGATATCGGCACGCCCGTTTGTCGCTGTGAGGGCGATTTTGATAACGTCGTCGGCTTGCCCTACGGGCGGCTTGTCGAGCTATTACGGGAGATACAACCATGACGGTAGAATTGGGCTTGGATATGGGTAGCAGCTTTACCACGCTGTTCAAAAAGGGCGAGGGCGTTGTATTGCGTGAGCCCACGCTGGTTGCCGTTTCGGCAGACAGTCGCAGAGATGTCGTTGCGGTAGGCAGTGCCGCCGCAAGGCTATACGGCAAAACCTCCTCTACAATCGAGGTGGAATCGCCCGTGCGTTGCGGTAAGCTGGTGGCTCCGCTTTCCGCCGCAAAAATGCTGGAAACCTTTTTTGCAAAGGTGCGTCCCAAAACCTTCTTCAAGCCGTATATCAAGGTGATTGCCTGCGTGCCCGCCTGCACCGACAGCGAGGGCAGAGAGGCGTACGCCTCCTGTATCTACGAGGCAGGCGCAAGCGAGGTGCTTCTTGTGGAGGCGCCCTATGCAACCGTATGCGGCTTAGAGCTTCGCCCCTCCGGTCAGCCCATCATGCTGGTGGACGTGGGCGGCGGAAAGAGTGACGTTTCGGTGATTTCCTCCGCAGGCTTAATCAAGGCGTGCACCCTTCCCTTGGGTGGCAGTCTGCTGGACGAATCCATCGTGGAGTTTTTAGAGGATTACGAGGGGGTAACCGTCAGCCTTTCGGCGGCGGAGCGTGTAAAGCGTGAGATTGCAAGCCTGTATGCAAGCGACACCCTGCATACGTATCTGAGCGAAACAGACCGTGAGCATCCCGTTATGGTGGATTCCACAATGATTTTAGAGCTTGCCGAGGGGCATTATATGAAGATTGCCGAGGTGGCAAAGGATGTGCTTCGCTCTCTTTCGCCCGAGGCGGCAGGTGCGGTGCGTATGCGCGGCGTATACCTCTTGGGTGGCGGCGGCTTGCTGGCAGGCTTTGGCGAGCGGCTCAGCGCGTATCTCGAAACCCCCGTGCTTTCGGTAAGAGAGCCCGAGCTCATCAACGCCATGGGGCTTGGTGCCATGCTTACCGACAGCTCCCGTCTTGCGTGGGCGTTGGGGGTGAAATAATGCAAACGATTCAATGGTATCCCGGTCATATGACCAAGGCAATCCGCATGATGAAGGAAAATATCAGTCTTGTGGATGCCGCCGTTTATATATTGGACGCCCGTGTGCCTGCGGCTTGTCTGAACCCCGATTTTGTCACCCTGCTGAACGGTAAGCCCGTTTTGATGCTGCTCAACAAAAGCGACCTTGCCGAAAAGGCAAAAACGGATGCGTGGGTAGAGTATTTCAAGCGTCAGGGCATTGTGGCAAGGGCAATCTGTGCCACCTCTCGCTCGGTTGCGGGTGCGGTAACGTCGGGGCTGAAAAGCGTGCTTGCCGAAAAGATTGCACGCAACGAGGCAAAGGGCGTAAAAAAGCCGATGCGTGCAATGGTCATCGGAATTCCCAATTGCGGAAAATCCACCGTCATCAATTCGGTGGCAGGGGGCAAGCGTGCGCTCACGGGTGATAAGCCCGGCGTCACCAAGGGTAAGCAGTGGATCCGTCTGGATACAGGCATCGAGCTGCTCGACACCCCCGGTACGCTCTGGCGTGCGTTTGAGGATCAGCAGATTGCAAGGCATCTTGCGTATATCGGCTCTATCAACGATGAAATATTGGATCTTGGGGGCTTATGCATCTGCCTGTTAGAGGAGCTGTATGCCCGCTATCCGGGCGCAGTTGCCGCAAGATACAAAATAGAAGAGGGTGACCCCGTGCAGGGCTTTACCGATATCTGCAAAAGGCGCGGCTTTGTGGTGCGTGGCGGCGAGCTGGACTACGAGCGTGGCGCACGTGCGGTATTAGATGACTTCCGTAAGGGCCGCATCGCTCTTGCAACCTTAGAGGATCCCTCTTGATAAAGCAAAAGAAGGTGTAGCGCTCCGCTTTTTGCCAAAGGGCAACAGGGGGATGAAGGCGTTGCCAAAGGGATTCGGTATGAATAAAAAAACAACGGAGGAGCTTTTTGACTTCGATCTTTCGCTGGGGGTAACCGCGCTGTGCGGCATTGACGAGGCAGGCAGGGGGCCCTTGGCAGGGCCTGTGGTTGCGGCGGCGGTGATTTTGCCGCAAAGCGAAATGATTGCAGGCATCAACGACAGCAAAAGGCTCAGCGAAAAGCGCAGAGAGGCGCTGTATGAGGAAATCATACAAAAGGCGGTTTCGTTCAGCATTCAGAGCGTGGACGAGGAGGAAATCGACCGCATCAACATTTTGCAGGCAACCCGTCTTGCCATGCGCAGGGCGGTGGAGGCGCTCAGCCCGACTCCTAAGCTCACTCTGATTGACGCAGTCACGCTCGGCGGTATCGGCGAGGAGCGTGCCATCATCAAGGGGGATGCCACCAGCTATCATATTGCGGCGGCGTCCGTTTTGGCAAAGGTGTGGAGAGATCGCTATATGGTGGCTCTGCATGAGCAATACCCCGAGTACGGCTTCGATAAGCACAAGGGCTACGGCACAAAGGCGCATATCGAGGCAATCCGCAAATTCGGGCCCTGTCCGCATCACAGGCGGAGCTTTATCGGTAATTTTGTGTAGCATACCCTTGGTGCGTTTTTGTGCGCGAGCAGAGCGCACCGCGAGGGGCAGTAAATCCGTCCGACTTATAAATAGGAGGTATATTATGGAAAGAATCGTCATTGCAATCGGCAGACAGTTTGGCAGCGGCGGCAGAGAAATCGCCAAGAGGGTTGCTGAGGAGCTTGGTATTGAATACGTGGATAAGGAGCTTCTTACGCTTGCCGCAGAGGAAAGCGGCATCAGCGAGGAGGCCATTCGTCGCGCGGATGAAAGACCTGTCAATCCATTAAGCTACGCCTCCGTGCAATATCCCATTCAGGCGCAGGCAGGCTTTTACGACCTCAGTGCGTCGGGGGCGATGCTCGACGATAAAATCTTTCAGGTGCAGGCGGATATCATCCGCAAGCTCAGCGAAACACGCTCCTGTGTGATCGTGGGGCGCTGTGCCGATTATATCGTGCAGGATAAGTCGCATTGCTTTTCGGTATTTCTGCATGCAACCATGCCCTGGCGTGTGCGCAGAATTGCAAGGCTCTACGAGCTGGAGCAGGAGGAGGCAAAAAAGCAGATTGTCAAGTTTGACAAAAAGCGTGCCGCATACTACAGCTTCTATACCGGTCAGCGCTGGGGTGACGCCTCGCACTACGACCTCGCCATCAATGTATCCTCTATCGGCGTCGAGGGCGCCGCAAAGGTTATCGTAGCCTACGCGCGCGATTTTCACGGGGTAGAGGGCTGAGGCTTTCTGCTTTATCACTGTATCAGTGCAGTCCGCATTCCTTTACGGGGGTGCGGCTTTTTTATTTGTACGGTATTACTTCGCCGTGGCAGGGCAGAATAATCTGTGGGAAGCGTTACTGCAATGCTTGCAAATTTTGCAAAAGTGTGCTATACTCTTAAAGTAAAGGAATTTTGTTTAT
>JAFQWR010000078.1 GCA_017407365.1 Clostridia bacterium | reverse complement strand
GTTTTCGGCATAGACCGCCAGCCCTCTGCCATTACGCACCAATGCTACACGCACTGCACCGCAGACGTCCGCAGCATTGAGACACTTCCCGATATTAGGGACGTAAATATACTCATCAACAATGCGGGTACACAGAACGAGGAGGATATCGATATCAACCTGAAGGCACTTATTGCCATCACCGAGCGGTACGGTATACAGCCGCAAATACGCTCTGTGTTGAATATCGGCTCTGCAAGTGCGCATACGGGCTCGGAATTCCCCCTCTACTGCGCAAGCAAGGGCGGTGTTGTGGCGTACACCAAAAACGTTGCCATGCGCATAGCTCCCTATGGAGCCACCTGCAACAGCTTAGACCCCGGCGGCGTAATCACCCCATTGAACCAATGCGTGATGGAGGACGAATCGCTCTGGGCTATGATTATGGAGGAAACACCCTTGAAGCGCTGGGCAACGGCAGAAGAAATTGCCGAATGGGCGTATTTTTTAACGGTAAAAAACACCTTCTGCACAGGACAAAGCATTATTGTGGACGGCGGCGAGTGCATCAAGCATAATTTCATCTGGAAATAACTGCTAAAAAATCAGTTCGTTTGTATATCAAAAAGGGATAACGGAAAATCCGTTATCCCTTTGTTTTTTTCTGATTTTATCCGCAAATCGTCTGAATGATGCTTGCTACATAACAGCGCACCAGAAAATCGTTGGGATGATTGATGTTGTTGGCAAGAATCTCTACGCCGCGCTTTGTTTTATACAGCTCCTTGCTGAGCGACATCATATCAACGTGCGCAACGTGCTCTACACTTTCTGCAATCTTCTTATCGCGCGCAAGGTATTGCGGCGTAAAGTCGGTATTCTGAGGAGCTTCGGGATTTGCCAGAATGGTGGAAATAAGGATGATATCACAGCTTGGTGCGCAATCGCGTATGGCGTTGATGATCTGACGCATATTGTTTTCGTATACGCTTGCAGGCGTTTTTAAGGAGCCGTCGTTCATACCGAAGGCAAGGATGGCAAGGTCGGGCGCCCCCATCTTCATCTGCGCGGCAAGTGCCTCGTGGATATGCGCCAAGCCCTCCTTACTGCGCCAACCGCCCACAGAGCGGTTCAGCAAATCCACCTTTACTCTGAAAATTTCCTCCAATTCGTTTTTCACCGCCTTGGGATAGGGCGGAAGATGCGGCTCTATACCAAGAAGCCCCGAGGCATTACCGCCCACGGAAATGCTGTCACCGTATACAAACAGACGGATATCCTCCCCGTTACAGAGCTTTTCCAGCACGTTGCGGAGGCTATCTACCTGCCTTGTGGGCTTCACGCTCCACTCGCCCTTATGGCGATAGGTGACGTTGACCTGCTGCATCACAAGCCCGGGGCCCTCCGTGTGCGCTATCTGCGTGCCGGGACGGGTCTTATAGCCGTAAAACTCCCCACCCTCACCGCGCAGATTCGCTTCTGTCATATACGGCATTGCAGTGGCAAGCTTTGTTGCCTTAAAGACATTTCCCTCCACCGAATATTCAGAGGGATCAAATACAGATTCCAGCGTGTAATTCCTTACCTCAATAATCTCGGTCGGCTCATACAAAAGCTTGCCCTTCAGCTCCTGCGTTTGCTCATCCAATACAAGAACGACGGGCTCGTTATACATAATATCAGATTCCCAAAGAGGAGCAAAAGGCTTGTAAACCGCATTTTCCTCCTTCGGTTCATTTTTATCCTTTTCCAAAGAGCCGCACCCCACACAAGCAAAAAGCAGGACAGCGGTTAAAGCCAATACGCCAATTCTTTTTACGGTACTCATTTTTCTCCTATAAGAAATAAAGCTATCAACGGTGTTTATGCAACTACGGTTGATAGCCTATTGCTTTTTGTAATGACTCTGCCTCTATTGCCGAAAAACCTGGGTTAGCCCCTCAGCTTCTGCGCTACGGTTAAGCGCTCTAATGCAGTGATGTACGCACCCATACGCAGGGAGCTGTTGTATTTTTTAGCATTTGCACAAACGCTTGCCACAGCATTGCCCATCTGAACGGCGAGCTTTGCGTTGACCTCTTCCTCAGACCACATATATCTGCCAAGGTTCTGCACCCATTCAAAGTAAGATACAATTACGCCGCCGCTGTTGGCTAAAATATCGGGAATCAGCATAATACCGCGTTCCTCTAACGCTACGTCTGCCTCTGCGGTGGTGGGGCCGTTTGCGCCCTCTACGATGTACTTTGCCTGCACCTTAGCTACGTTTTCTGCCGTGATCTGATTTTCTAATGCGGCAGGAACCAGAATATCGGTATCAACCGTTAAAAGTGCGGCATTGCCCTCTGCACCGGGAATAAACGTCATACCCTCGCTGAGGGGATAGTTTTTAAGAAGCGTACGCGAAAGCGCATACTGACGCATCTTTTCACCGGGAATACCCTGTGCGCAGAACAGTGCGCCCGAGACGTCGGATACGGCTACGATCTTGCAGCCCTCCTTCTCAAAAAGCATGGTTGCAACACTACCGACGTTGCCGTTGCCCTGCACAGCTACACGCTTACCCGCAAGCTCCTCACCGAAGCTTTTTAGCGTTTCCTTTGCGGCAATCACCACGCCTCTGCCCGTTGCCTCCTCTCTGCCAAGGCTACCGCCAAAGGGTACGGGCTTACCCGTTACCACCTCGGGAGTAAGATGACCGTTACGCTTGGAGTATTCATCACAGAACCAAGCCATAATGCCGCCGTTGGTGTTTACGTCGGGTGCGGGAATATCGGTGAAGGGGCCTACCACATCGTATACCGCATTGGCATATGCACGAGTAAGGCGCTCTAATTCCGTCTGCGATAAGGTAGAGGGATCTACCGTAACACCACCCTTACCGCCACCGTAGGGAATATTGGCAACTGCACACTTCATGGTCATCCACGCAGCAAGCGCCTTAACCTCGTTGATGTCGGCATTCTGATGAAAACGGATACCGCCCTTGTAGGGACCTCTTAAAGAGTTATGCTGAACACGGTACCCCTCGAACACGCGCAGGCTTCCGTCATCCATACGAATGGGAAGAGAAACCTGAACCTGACGCTCGGGGTAGCGAAGACGAACAATTTCGGATTCATCCAGCTGCATACGCTCAGCCGCACGGGTAAGCGTAGCCAAATAGTTCAAATAAGGATTCTGGGACATATATTTATCCTCTCTTGTGTATTTCGTATCTTTATTATACCACATATTCAGCCAAATGCAATAAAAAAATTACGAAGTGAAAGGATTTTTTTATAAAAAATATGTACGCCCACGCCTTGGTTTGCCTCTCGCTTAAAGCCGCTTATTCTCTTGCCAAAGCGCAATGAACGGGAAGAAAAGGCACGCCTACGCTCTTTAACCTGCAACAGCCTATAAAGCTATTGCCTTACGCAGAGCCTCCTTTGCCTCATCCAAGGGTAATTCCAGCGCAACAGCAAGCTCCTCACCCAAAAGGTTTTCAATTTTAGACGCATACTGCTCATCTACCTGACCAAGCTTTTTGCCCTGCCTTCTTTTTAAGTCCACCTCTTTAAGCAAAAGCAAGCAATCCTGCACAGAGCCGGACGCAAGAAGCTCTTTATAATGGCTTTTCAGCAACGTGACATTTTTGGAGGCAAACACCTTTACAGAAAGAGTTGCCGCCGCTTGCAGCACCCCCTCTGCCTCCTCCCTTTTCATCACACTGCGCAAGCGGACTTTGCTATCGGTAGGCAAATACACCGTTTCTGTCGATACAGAAAAGACAGGCTTCAATACATAGTAGAGCCTTCCCTTGTCTTGCTCAAACTCCGACGTTGAGAGCGCAAGCACCCTGCAAACGCCACCCTGTCCAAAAAACACCAAATCGCCTACTTCAAACACGCTTTTTCCTCCGTAACCCTTGCTGTCCTTTGTGCTTTAAGGCTATTTATGCACCTGTAAATACAGCTGTTATATCTATATATTACCATAAATCCCAAAAAAAATCAAAGGTGAATTTGACAAAAATCCATGCGGCAATCTGCCCATAAATTACACCTTACAGCCCAAAAAAAAAGTAAAAAATTTTGGGTTTAGTATACAAATCTGTTTGCAAAAGTGTACCCTTTTGTGATAAAATAGGTAACGGAAATAAAAAGCAAATTCATATTCAAGGAGTGCATATATGAAAAAGATCTACGAAGGCAAAACCAAGGATGTTTACGCATTGGAAAACGGCAACGTTATGCTGAAATTCAAAGACGATTGCACCGGTAAAGACGGCGTTTTTGATCCCGGCGAAAACAGCGTGGGCCTCACCATTGAGGGCATCGGCAAAGCCAATCTGCAAACCTCGATCTACTACTTCGAGATGTTAAAGGAAGCAGGCATCAAAACGCATTACGTAAGCGCTGACGTAGAAAACGCCACGATGGAGGTTCTCCCCGGCAAGGTATTTGGTCACGGCTTAGAGGTTATCTGCCGCCTGGTTGCAACCGGTAGCTTCATCCGCAGATACGGCGAATATATCGCAGACGGCACCGTTTTAGAGGGCGGTTACGTTGAATGCACCTTCAAAAACGACGAAAAGGGCGATCCCCT
>JAFQWR010000077.1 GCA_017407365.1 Clostridia bacterium | reverse complement strand
GCCGCCGCAATTCCTTACGGCGCACCAAAAAGAAAGCCCCCTTTACCAAAAAAGAGGGCGTAAATAATCAGTCGTCTAAAAGCTCCTTGCAAAGCTCATCCAGCCCGGCAAGATTTTGCGGATTCAACACGTCATCCATATTGAATTCGCCCTCTGCACCTGCCTCGCCACCTTCGGGCGTGACAGCCGTAAGTGCCGCCTTGATGCGCTCTCTGCCGCCTTCCATTTCTCTTATAAAGGCCGCATCCTCCTTGGGTGCTTCCACGCTGACGGCAGGAAGCTCCAATATCTTTTCCATCTTGGCAAGAAACACACCTGCGTTTTCCACACGCTTATCCTTGGGGAAAAGCTTGCGCACCTCCTCGTAGTAGCGGATCCATCTTGCATGGAATTCCTGCAGGCGCTTCAGCTCCAGCTCGCTTTTCAGACGGGCGGATTCCTCAATCTCTCTTGCCTTTTGCAGTGCGACAAGCAGAGCCTCCGAAACCTCTCCGTCCTTCCGCTTGTATGCTTCAAGCTCCTCCTTCAGGCGGCGGTTTTCCTCTCTCAGGCTGAAAAGCCTTTCCTTCTGCCCAAAAAGTGCGCTTTCGTATTCGGACGCCTGACGGTCTAATTCAATTTTCAGTTTGCTCTTCTTTTCCATAAAATCCTCTGATGATATTATAGCATCTTCACCGATTTTTTTCAAGCGCATACGGCTGTTTACGTTGCAGAATACGCGGTTTTTTTGTCGAAAGCATTTTTCTTCTGCAAGAAAAGCGCTTTTTATCCTTCTGCAAACGAAATACCCTTAAGAATTGGTGAGAAGCTTTTGCTTTAAGCCAAACAGCTTTAACGAAAGGTCTACCTTATAGATATGCGGACGGTCTAAGCGGGTGTATTCCTCCCAGAATTCCCCACGCACCCTTTGCGCATAGCTGATTGCCTCATTAAGCTCGCTTTTTACCAGACGTACGCCGTCCTTTACCACCTGCCTCTGAAGCTCCTTTACGGTGTATTCGGTGAAGGTGGTCTGCTTCCACGTTTCCACGGGGTGGAAGATTGTTAAGGGATGCGCACCGTCGGGCAGCTCCTCATCCTTGCACATAATCAGATCTGCCTGAGCCATGCCCTTGCTGTCGTAAATACGGATAACCTTCTTAAACCCGGGGTTGGTAACCTTAATGGCGCTTTCACTCAGCTTGATTACAGGCTTCAGCTCTCCGTTCTGCTCGATTGCGGCAAGCTTATATACACCGCCAAGCGAGGGGACCGTTTCGCTGGTGATCAGCTTGGTGCCCACACCGTAGCTATCGATGCGTGCGCCCTGCGAAACAAGCGAGGAAATGGAATACTCATCCAGGTCGCCCGAAACACAGATCTGCGCATTGGGGAAGCCTGCTTCATCCAGCATCTCTCTTGCACGCTTGGAAAGATACGAAAGGTCGCCCGAATCCAGCCTTACCCCAAGGGGCTCGTGACCGGCCTCCCTCAGCTCGCGGAATACGGTGATTGCATTGGGAATGCCGCTTTTTAATACGTTATATGTATCCACGAGCAGCATACAGCTATCGGGATACGCCTTGGCGTACGCACGGAACGCCTCCAGCTCTGAGGGCATACTCATAACAAAGGAGTGCGCCATCGTACCCTTTACCGGAATGGAAAACTCATGACCTGCAAGCACGTTGCTCGTGCCGTTACAGCCACCGATCATGGCGGCTCTTGCACCGTAGATGGCGGCATCAGGCCCCTGCGCACGGCGCAGACCGAACTCCATCACTCCGCCCTTTGCCACCGAGCAGACACGCGCCGCCTTTGTGGCAATCAGCGTCTGATGGTTTAAGATGTTCAGAAGTGCGGTTTCTAAAAACTGAGCCTCGAACAGAGTGGATTCCACCGTTAAAATAGGCTCGTAGGGAAAGACAATTTCACCCTCGCGCACGGCATAGATATTCCCCGTGAAGCGGAAATTTTCAAGACGCGCAAAAAACTCCTCCGAAAACAGGTTCAGGCTTCTTAAATAGCTGAGCTCCTCTTCGTTGAAATGCAGGTTTTCCACATAATCGAGCGCCTGCTCAAGCCCTGCAAAAACGGCATAGGCAAGCTCATCCTTAGGACGGAAGAAGATATCAAATACCGCACGGCTGTCTGCCGTTCCGCTGGTTAAATACCCCTCCATCATCGTCATTTCGTAGAGGTCTGTCAATAAGGTAAGATTTCTCATAAAACACTCCTTTATGCAAAAATCCGCGGAAAAAGAAATCCTCCGCGGAAAGCTGATTTGCTATACAATTTAGCCGTTACGCTCGTTGTTCATAGCGTTCCACTTGGGAACCTTAAACAGAATGCGTGCCATAGCGCCAAAAACGGCAGCCAAAAGCACACCGCCCACATACCAGAACCATTCGGCAGAGAGCGCGATACACAAAAATACCGTTGCGATTACCAGAAGAAGGGTAGCGGCTACACTGAGCGAGCCGTTTTTTTCCAGCACCGACTGAATCAGAACAAGAAGCCCCTCACCGTAAAGCCATACGGCAAAAAACCACCAGCCGTTAAAGCCAAAGCTTTCGGAGGAAAGCCCTACAAGAAGCAATACCACCGATACGGCTAAAATAAACAATGCACAGAAACGAAATATACTTTTTTTCATTTTTCAGGTCTCCTTTTTATGTCAAAGCCTTTCGTTTAATATATAAGCAGATGTTTTGCAGATAAACAAATTATGCAAAATTATTCTTTGCAAGCGACTTCCTCATAAGAGGTATCGGTCAATGCGCAGGGCACGCATTCCCCCTTGAACGTAAGCGCAAGCACAAGCACTACCGCAGGAACAGCCAGAAAGGCAAGGCACCATACGGGCGCACCCGCAAGGCACAGATACAGTACACCGACCGTAAGCGTGGCCGCACCGGCAAAACGGCTGATGCGCGAGGGCGTAAGATAAGAGAAAGCCACAAGCGCAACACCTGCAACAAGATAGCCCACGGAAAGCACGCCTGCAACGGTGAGTGCGTTTTCGAAAAGCTGACCGACCGTCCACACCAGCGCACAAAGCGCAATGGTGGCAGAAAGCACATAGCCAAGAAGCCTCTGCCTTTGGTTGCAATCCTTAAAGCTGATGATAAAGCCCGTGATAACACCAAACGCAATCAGTCCCATGGAAAGCAGCTGACTGACACGGAAGGTGCCCGTGCCGCCTGCCGTAAACAGGCTATCGGTGCGAAGCCCCTCGATGAAGGCACGGACGGTGCCATACCATACAAAGTATCCGCACATATTGATACCGGGCTTATTTTTGTTTTTATAGCCCATATAAAGCAAAACAAAAAAGCCGAAAATATTCAGCATGCTCTCGTAAAAGAAGGTGGCGTGGAACCAGCCTGCCGCACCGTCTACCGAGTTTGCCGCGCTGATTTTAACGGCAAAGGGGAACCATTGCCATGCCGCATCGGTGATGCGCTGACCGTACGCCTCCTGATTGAAGAAGTTGCCCCAGCGCCCGATTGCCTGACCGATGATAACAGCTACCGCCGCACAGTCAAGCACCTGCAGAACCTGACGGAAGGTAAACCTTTTTACACGGCAGACAATGAGAAGTGCAACAACACCCATAATCACACCGCCGTAGATGGCAAGCCCACCCATACGCAGATTGAACAGGTTGTATAAGCTTTCGTCGGGGTCGTTGAAGATCAGCCAGAACAGATGCGCACCAAACAGCAGGGTGGCAAGCCCCACCACCAGCATAATTACAAAATCCTTCGCTCCCTCGGGTGCATTTTTCTGCCCCTCCTTCGCAGGAAGAATACGCAAAACACGCAAGGGGTTGAGCTTTACCGCAAGGCAGGCAAGCGCAAAGCCGCCGATTAAGCCCACGATGATGCCCAGCCAATGAATGCCCTCCCAGAACTTAAAGAGCGCCCAGAACCATGCG
This sequence comes from Clostridia bacterium, assembly GCA_017407365.1. Classification (GTDB taxonomy): domain Bacteria; phylum Bacillota; class Clostridia; order Christensenellales; family HGM11417; genus RGIG2219. The sequence goes on along the minus strand of JAFQWR010000077.1, from coordinate 1,587 downwards.
CTGTGCGAGCTGAAAATGATATAATAAAACCTTGCGCCCAGAATGCCGAGCGGCAAAACGAGAATGGCAAAATCAATCACGGTGTCGGAGGTCATACCTCTGCGCTTGAACAGCAAGCCTGCCGAAAGCAGAGCCGCAACCATACCGATGACAATCATGATTGCATACCATTTTACTTCAATATTCAGAAACGGAATTGTAAATGCCGTCATATTCTATACTCCTTAATCTGCAAGACAGTCCACAACGAAAACGCGGTTGAAGAGCTTATCGCCCTTTACCTCCTCAAACAGAGCGGGCACATCAACATAGCGAACCTTGCGCTCGAAAAGCCCCTCTGTATTGATATCTGCACTCACCAGAAGATTGATGGCAGAAGCAATTTCCTTGTAGCCGTCTGAAATACCAAATACCGTGAGCTTTTTGGAAAGCACGGTGCCTAAGGGTGCGGATGCCACCTCTGCGCCACAGCCTAAAAGAGCAAGCCTGCCGCCCGAGGAAAGACATTCCAGCGTGCCGTCAATCTCGATACCCGAGCCGGAAACGTACGCAACGTACCTTGCCATACGGCCTGCGGTTGCCTGCTTTACGTGGCGGATGATATCGGTATCTGCATGGAATGCGTAATACACGCCCATTGCCTTTGCCTGCTGAAGCCTTTCCTCATCGGTATCAAACAGAATGGGAATTGCCTGATAGTACAGCGCAAGCTGACACAACAGGTTGCCGATGGGGGTTGCGCCCATCACAACAATATGCTCACCCTTTTCTATCCCAAGCGCATCGATTGCCGCAATCGCCATCGAAACGCTTTCGGTGAGAAGAAGATCCACAGGGTCTGCCTGCGGCGGTATTTCCACTAGGTTATCCTCGGGAAGGGTAATAAAATCTCTTAAAAAACCGTCGGTGTTTTCGCCGTAGCAGCGCTGTGACTTACATTCCTTGGGCTTACCCGAACGGCACTCAAAGCAATTGCCGCAGGGCGCATTGGGCTTAAGATACACCTTGTCGCCCTTGTGAAACCTGCCACCCTCCTCACTTTCGCTGATGACACCGATTGCCGAACGGGAGGGAATGATGGGATATAGCCCCTCACCTCTGCGATACAGCAGAAAATCGTTTTCTGTCAGCGCGGCATGCGTGACACGCACCTTTACAAGGCCCGCGGATATTTCCTGTGCCTCCCCGACGATCGGAGCGATTTCGCCGGGTGCTTGAATACTGAACGCTTTCATGCTTCTCCTTTTAAATACAAAAGCAATATTTATGCACATCCATTATACCCGCTAATGCACGATTTGTAAACTATTTTTGCCCCTAACAAGCAAAATACGGTAAAATTTGGGCAATTTGCGATAAAGCAAAGTGACTTTCCCCCATTCGCCTCTCTTCCGCAAAACCCCGTCGGGCAAAAAGCGGTAGTAATTTTTTCATAACAAATTACGCTTATATTGCAAAATTACACAAAAATCACTTGACAATTCGGTGTAAATTTCGTATAATGGTTTATGCATCAGTATGCAACTAATTTCAAGGTGGTGATCTCATGAAAGAGAATATACATCCTGACTACCATGAGGTGACGGT
>JAFQWR010000076.1 GCA_017407365.1 Clostridia bacterium | reverse complement strand
TCTATAAATAACCCTTTTGCTCTACACTGATGAGCAATTCTATACGTAAAACGCCGCAAAAGCGGTTGCGGCAATCAGTAGCCGATATTCAGCACGGTGCCGTTTAAGGCAGAGCTTTCGGCAAGATATACGGCGGCATCCGCTACCTCCTTGGCAGTGAGCAAGCGACCGAGCGGACTTTCCTCTGCAATCCGACTGAGCTCCTCCTCCGAAAAGCGCGCCAGCATTTCCGTTTGCGTTGCGGCAGGAGAAATGGCGTTTACACGTACACCGCTGATGCCTACCTCCTTGCTGAGCGCCTTTGTAAAGCCAATGATTGCCGCCTTGGATGCAGAATAATGCACCTCGCACGAGCCGCCCACCTCACCCCAGATAGAGGCAACGTTTACGATACTGCCCTTGCCACGCTCGATCATATCGGGCAAAAGCTCTCGGGTAAGGCGCATTGCGGCAAACAGATTGACGGAAAAAAGCTCGGTCATTCTGCTGTCGGTTACCGACTGATAAAGCGACCATAGCTCTGTTGCGGCGTTGTTTACGAGCAAGCTCACAAAGCCAAAGCTTTTTTTCACCTCTGCCGCAACACGGATGCACTCCGCATTGTCAGACAGGTCTGCACGGATGATGAGGGGGCAATGCCCCAGCTTTTCTGCCTCCTGCCGCAATGCCTCTGCTGCACCGTCGTTACTGCGATATACGGCAGCCACACGGTAGCCCCTTTGCAGCAGTGCAAGAGAGATTTCCTTTCCTATGCCACGGGTGCCACCCGTTACGATTGCTGTTTTCATAGCTCACCTTAAACCCTTATCATAAAAAAACAAAAGAGGGCAACGGTGCCGTTACCCTCTGTGAGTCGAAAAATGAAGCTTACGCCATAGCGTCCGTCTTAGCTGCGTGAACGATAAGATCAACAACCTTGTTGCTGTAACCCCATTCGTTGTCGTACCAAGCAACGAGCTTAACGAAGGTGGGGGTGAGCATGATGCCTGCGGTTGCATCGTATACGGAGGTGTTAACCTCGCCGTAGAAGTCAGACGAAACAACTGCATCCTCGGTGTAGCCTAAAACGCCCTTCATAGCGCCTTCGGAAGCAGCCTTAACAACTGCATTGATCTCTTCCATCGTGGTGGGCTTAGCGAGGTTAACGGTGAGGTCAACTACCGAAACGTCCAGCGTGGGAACGCGGAAAGCCATACCGGTGAGCTTGCCGTTTAACTCGGGGATAACCTTGCCAACAGCCTTTGCAGCGCCCGTGGAGGAGGGGATGATGTTGCCGGCTGCGGCACGGCCGCCTCTCCAATCCTTCTTGGAAGGACCGTCAACCGTCTTCTGGGTAGCGGTGGTGGAGTGAACGGTGGTCATTAAGCCGTCAACGATACCGAAATTGTCGTTGATAACCTTAGCAAGAGGAGCAAGACAGTTGGTCGTGCAGCTTGCGTTGGAGATAACCTTTAAGTCGGGGGTGTACTTATTCTGGTTTACGCCCATAACGAACATGGGAGCATCCTTGCTGGGAGCGGTGATGATAACCTTCTTAGCGCCGCCAACAAAGTGAGCGGAAGCAGTTTCGGTGGTGGTGAATACGCCGGTTGCTTCTGCAATGTATTCAGCGCCACAGCTCTTCCAATCGATCTGAGCAGGATCTTTTTCTGCAAATACGGTGATTTCGTTGCCGTTTACAACAAGCTTGCCGTCTTTTTCGCCGATTTCACCCTTGAACTGACCGTGGATGGTGTCGTACTTGAGCATGTACTTCATGTAATCAAGGTCGATAAAGGGATCGTTGATACCCGTTACCACTACATCGGGGTTGGTGAGCGAAGCACGGAAAACCAGTCTGCCGATACGGCCGAAACCGTTGATACCGATTTTAATCTTTGCCATAAGAATCTTATCCTCCAAAAATTGTTTGCATATTCTTTTGTACGGATTCCGTACAGTATGATTATACCAAATAAAAACTATTTTTACAAGCAAATAGAGGGCTGTTTTGCAAAAATCGGTAAATTTTTACCGACTTACCCCCTCTTCCCTCTCCGATAAGGAAAGAATAATTATTATCGATAAAATCAATCGAAAATAAAAGCATTCCTCTCCCCTCTTTTTTCCCTTTTTTTGCCCCTTTTATTCTCCTGCATTCCCATTCCACCCATCTGTATGCACCGTTGCGGACGGGCGAGGGGCAAGCATAATTTCCTTCGCTTTTACATATGCTTTTGAAAAAGCACCTGAGGGAAATATGGAGAAAAAGGCTATTATCTGGGCGCTTGTGGGGCTTGCCGTGACTGCTTTGGGCGGCACTCTGCTGCATTTCTTATTCGATTGGACGGGTGGCTCGCTTTGGTCGGCGCCCTTTTCGGGCGTGAATGAATCTACCTGGGAGCATATGAAGCTGTTTTTCTGGCCGACCGCCCTGCTTGCCGCCGTGCAGAGCTTCTTCTTTGTGCGCAGGGATTTTTTGTGCGTAAAGCTGAAAACGGTGCTGACAGGGCTTATCCTGATTCCTCTGCTGTATCACACCTACAACAGCATCATAGCAAAATCCCCCGATTGGCTGAATATCGGCATCTTTTTTATCTCTGCCGCATTTGCGTACGGGCAAGAAATCGGTTACTTTACGCAAGAGGAAGCGCCCTGCACCGGGCGCACGACTGCCCTCGTGCTGCTGCTTGCGCTTGCGGCGGCGTTTGTTCTGTTCACCTTTTTTCCGCCCCGCATTCTGCTGTTCCGCGACCCCGTAACGGGCGGCTACGGCATATAAAAAGCCGCACCGAAAGGGGTACGGCTGATTTGCTTATTGCTGTTGCATTTTTCGGTAAGCATCCAAAAAGGCAAGATATTCCTCCTTTTTTAAGGGCCCGCCGAAATGCACGTAGTGATTGAAGAACACCTCCTCGCCCACGGTCAGCTTTAAGATAAAATACGAGGTGACCGACTTAGAAAGGGGAAGGGTACAGACGGTGACGTTTTGATTGGCAGGGCTATGGAAGGAGCCCTCAGCCATCAGACGCCCGTTTAAGCCGTCAAAAATTTCATACCTGCCGGTATAGCTTCTGCTTCCGTCATTGCCGACGGTGCAATCGGCATCCCAGCCAACAGCGTCCTCTACCATAAAGCATAGGGGGCGCTGTACCCTTTTCAGATACTCGAAGGCAAGCTTTTTGTCGAAGTAATAATCTACCACGGCATCGGAAAACTGCGGCCAGCAATCCAGCAGATTCCACCACATAATACCCGTTTTCTTCCACTTGCTCAGTCTGGTATATTCCACGAAGAATTTGAGCGCCTCTGCCTGCGAAATCTGCGAGCAAATGCTGAGCTCCTCAAGGCTGTCTGCCTCCTTGCCGAAAAGCTCACGCACCTGCCAAGCCATCAGCTTGATTCGGTTCCATTCGGGAAACCAAACGCCGCCCGCCACAGTCTGATGCACCATCCAATCGTCGTTTTCCCACGGCCAGAGCGAGGCTTCGGGAATAAACCTTCTGATGCTTTCTGCCGAGGGACAGCCGTGATAACCGATTTCGCTGATGAATACATTTTTGTTTTCCACGTAGAATTTGCTTTTGAAGCTGTTTCTCGGACCCCAGAGGTGGTTTTCCGCAAGCGCGTTTTCATCTCTTTCCGCAAGCGCTCTGCCTACAAAATAGGGCGAAGAGGGAAGATATGCGCGGAATGGGTCAAAGCGGAACAGCAGCTCGGGGATAAACTCCCTTGTGACCTTATAGCACGTGGGGTCTATGTGATGGAAGAACATACCCAGGTCGCACTCGTTATCTCCGCAATAGCACGCAAGAGAGGGGTGCTTGCGGATTCTTTTTACCACGGTGGGGATTTCTCTTTGCAGCTTTTTGTAAAACTCCTGTGTGGAGGGATACACGTTGCACGCCATCATAAAATCCTGCCACACCAGAATGCCCTTTTCGTCACAGAAGCGGAAGAAGGCCTCGTCCTCGTAGATGCCGCCGCCCCAACAGCGCACGGCATTACAGCCAACCTCGTCTAAAAGCGCAAGTGCTTTTTGCATACGCAAGACATCGCGCGAGTGGAAGGCGTCGAGAGGAACCCAGTTGGTGCCCTTGATCATAACGGGCGTGCCGCTTACCTTAACCAGAAAGTGCTTTTCCTCACCCTTGCGGTCGAAATCGATCTCCACCGTTCTTACACCGAAGGGGAAGGTGCTTTCTGCAAGAATCTCACCCGAGGGCGCCTTGATACGTGCGGTTACGGTATACACGTTCGGCTCGCCGTAGCCCTTGGGATTCCACAGCCTGAGAACGCCTGCGTCAATCAAGAAGGTGAACATTCCGTGCTTGAACTCAATGCGTTCGCTTGCGACGAAAACAGCGTCGTTGCATCTGCCCTCAAACTCAACCGTTGCCTTGTGATAGAGCGTGGAGGGGATATTGAGATCGTATACGGCGTTGACGGTTGCACCGTTATAGCCCACAGACTCGGTGTTGAAATACACCTCCTCTATTGCAACGGAAGGCAGGCTTGCAAGGTAAACGTCCTTAAAAATACCGCCGAGCATTGCTCTTGGGCAGATATCCCAGCCAAAGGAATGGGGCGCCTTTCGGATATGCACGCTCTGTGCGTTATATGAGGGGCCCCACAGCCCTACGTCGTATTGCTGCTCATCGGCGTAGCGCACGGCGCTTTTGATTCTTACCCAAAGCTCGTTTTCATCCGCGCACAGCCCACGTATGGGGAAGGAATGCGGAATGAACATATTGTCTGCCTCGCCGATTTTTTTGCCGTTGAGCCAGATTTCCGCCAAGGTATCGATGCCCTCGAAGGTGAGAGTATCGTAGTCTTCCCCTGCACGGAAGGTACAGCGATACCAGAAATCGTACAGCTCATACTCCTCTAAGCACAGGATATTGGTGCCGAAAAACAGCTCGGGCACCATGCCTGCGCTCTGCATATCCAGCTCGATATTGCCGGGGATGCTTCCCTCAATAGAGGTAAGCCCCGATGAGAGCAGCTCTTCGGGGCATACAATCCCGTGCGATTCGGTATCCACGGGATAAATTTTTACACTTGTAAACTGAATCTTTTCCTTTTTCATAAACACGTGCAGGACTTACTTCTCCTGCTCTCTTTTACTCAAATTTCAGCTCACCGATGGAGGGGAAATTGTTGTTGTATTCGGAGAATACGATGTATCTGATATATCTGTAGGTCAGCTTTTTAGAGGAGGTATACGTCCAGACGGAGTTGTAGTTGCCCATAACCTCGGTGATAATCTCGTAGGTCTTGCCGTCTGCAGAGCCCATAAAGGTGAATCTTTCGGGCTGATGCTCCTCGTAGTAATCGTCGGGCGTTTCGCCGTAGAGCAGAATCTCGTCTAAGGAGGCTACCACTGCCTCACCCTCGTTTTCCTGCACGAAAATTTTAAGCAGGATATCCCGTACGGTGATTGCCTCCTCCAGCTCGTGCTCAACAACGTTGTCCTCGTTGCTGTCCGTTTTTTCAATCAGCGTATAGGTAGCGGTATCCAGATACGCATAGCTGCCATCCTGCTGCTTGCGGCTGCTGTGTGCCGTTTCGGAATAATACAGCTCGTAGCTGACGGGCACCGAATTGTTCATTTCGTTGTTCAGCTCAAGCATCTTTACCTGCACGCTTTCGGAAAGAGAAATCCACAGCCATTGGGGCGCATTCGCAGAGGGAACCGCCTCAGAGCGCCAGCTCAATCCGTCGGCGGCGCCGCTTAAAACGCTGGCAAGCGTGCTGCCTGCGGCAACGGTAGAAACGTTACCCGACTGATAGGTAGCCTGCGCACGCACGTAATCGGGCTTGCG
>JAFQWR010000075.1 GCA_017407365.1 Clostridia bacterium | reverse complement strand
GTGGGGCCGCCGATGTCGATGTTTTCCACAGCCTCAGCAAACTCTACGCCGGGCTTCTGAATGGTTGCCTTGAAGGGATACAGGTTAACCGCAACCAGATCGATGGTGGAAACGTTCAGCTCCTCGAGCTGCTTCATGTGGTCGGGGTTAGAGCGCATTGCAAGAATACCTGCATGAACGTAGGGGTTCAAGGTTTTTACTCTGCCGTCTAAGCACTCGGGGAAGCCGGTAACGTCGGAGATACCGATGACGGGAATGCCTGCCGCTTCGATTGCCTTAAAGGTGCCGCCGGTGGAAATCAGCTCAAAGCCAAGCTCTACCAGCTGACGTGCGAAATCTACGATACCGTTTTTGTCGGATACACTAAGTAATGCTCTTCTTTTCATAAGAATTTTCTCCTTCGTTACTCTTTTATTTTTACAATTCTTCCCTCTACCTGAAGCCTGTCTGCGCAAAACAGCGCAACCGCCTCGGGTAAAAGCTGATGCTCCACCTCAAGCACACGCTCCTGCAACGATTCGGGAGTATCTCCCTCTGAAACAGGAACAGCGCGTTGCATGATGATGGGGCCGGTGTCTGCGCCCTCGTCCACAAAATGAACGGTTGCGCCCGAAATCTTTGCGCCGTAGCTCAGCACGGCGCTGTGCACCCGCAAGCCATAGTAACCCGCTCCGCAAAAGGAGGGAATGAGCGACGGGTGAATATTGATGATTTTATTACGGTAGGCACGTACGATATTGGGCGTTAAAATATTGAGGTAGCCCGCAAGCACGATGCCGTCGATGCGGTATTCCTGCAACAGAGCAATGATTGCTTCGTTCATTTCCTCTGCCGAGGGATATTCCTTTTTCAAGAAAACTGCGGTAGAAACACCCGCTTTTTTGGCACGCTCCAGCGCATAAACGCCTGCCTTGGAGGACACCACGAGCTCTACGCTTCCGTTGAGCCTTCCCTCCTGCTGTGCATCCAGTACGCTTTGCAGATCGGTGCCGCCGCCCGAAACGAATACGGCTAAGCGTTTCACAGGGTGATGCCCTCGCCGTTGACCGTTTCGCCTAATACGACGCCGTTTTCTCCAACCTCCTTTAAGGCGGCAAGCGCTTTGTCTACGTTTTCGGGCGCAACGCAAGCAACCATACCGATACCCATATTAAAGGTGTTATAAAGCTGTTCCTTTTTAAGGCCACTGCGCTCTGCCAGAATTTTGAACAGCGCAGGAAGCTCGTAAGAATTGATGTCAATTTTTGCACCGATGCCCTTGGGGAAAATACGCGGAATATTTTCGATGAAGCCACCGCCCGTGATGTGCGCAAGACCCTTGACCGAAACGGATTCAATCAGCGAAAGCACGGGCTTTACATACATTTTGGTGGGCGTTAAAAGAGCCTCTGCATACGTACAGCCAAGCTCGGGGCAATACACCTCAAGCTCCTCCTTGTTTTCGCCAAACAGACGGCGGATGAGCGAATAGCCATTGCTGTGTGCGCCGCTCGAGGGAATACCGATCAGAACGTCACCGGCTACAATATTGCTGCCGTTGATTACCTTTTCTTCGTCTACGATACCCACGCAAAAGCCTGCCATATCGTATTCGCCGGGGGTGTAGAAGCCGGGCATTTCTGCCGTTTCGCCACCGATGAGCGCGCAGCCTGCACGGCGACAGCCCTCGCTTACGCCGCTGACGATGTCGGCAACCAATTCGGGCACAAGCTTAGGCAAAGCAATGTAATCCAGAAAGAACAGCGGACGCGCGCCCTGGCAGACTACGTCGTTTGCGCACATAGCCACGAGGTCGATGCCCACCGTGTCGTGCTTGTCGGTGATGAAGGCGTATTTCAGCTTGGTGCCTACACCGTCCGTACCCGAAACCAGAACGGGCTTTTTCATGTTGATGCCACCGAGCGAATAAAAACCGCCAAAGCTACCGAGCTCACCCATAACGTTTGCGTCGTAGGTAGAACGAACGTGCTTTTTCATCAACTCCACTGCCTTGTAACCGGCGGTAACGTCTACGCCGGCATCTTTGTACGAAATTGCCATGATGTATCTCCTCTAAATTTTTACCTTTGTTTTTTATGCATCGTATTCGGCATCTGCCTTCAATACGGCGTTTTTCATATCTTCCTTCTTCTGCAACAGCTTTGCGGCAATGCTTTCATCCTCAATTGCAAGCATCTGCGCCGCAAACATGCCTGCATTTTCACCTGCGTTGACACCTACACACGCAACGGGAATACCCGTGGGCATCTGCACCATGGAAAGCAGGCTGTCTAACCCGTCCATAAACGAGGACTTAACGGGAAGCCCGATTACGGGCAACGTGGTGACAGCCGCAACAACGCCGCCAAGATGCGCCGCCTTACCTGCGGCGGCAATGATAACCCCCACGCCTCTGTCGCGTGCGCCCTGTGCAAATTCATGCACAGCCTCGGGCGTGCGGTGTGCAGACAGAATGCGCACCTCTACCTCAACACCAAACGAGCGCAGGCAATCGATGGCGGGCTGAACAACGGGAAGGTCAGATTTGCTACCCATAATAACAGCTGCTTTCTTCATTAGGATTCCTCCGGATTGCAATATTTTTTTCCTGAAAGCAAGGCCCCTTAAGCCACTCTGTAAAGAGAACAGATTCAGCAAGCAAAAAGCCTTAAAAAATATAAAAAGACATAAGCGATAAAACGCCCTGCCTTTATTACCTGTTTTTTTCAGACACGAAAAAGCCGACCGCTTCGGTCGACAGAAGCAGCAATTGCTTGCTATTGGTGAAAACAAACGAAAGCCCTGCCATTTTTCGCCTCCTATTCTACCTACTATTTTATCATAAAGCGTTAGTATTTGTCAAATAATCAACGTGAAAAAACCACTTTTTCACGCATAGAAACACCCCTTTTTTCAGATACTGTTGCTGATGAATACTTCCCCCTGTTTACAACAGAATATCGAGGCGTTAAAAACGGTGTTTGCAGGCGACGATCTGCTGAAAAGCCGTTGCTTTAAGCTGGCAAACGGAACACGTGCGGCAATCGTTTTCATGGATAGCCTCAGCAACAAAAAGGACATCAGCGATTTCGTTTTACGGCTCCTGCAATTATTGCCCGAAAAAAGCAATCTGCAGGAAATATGCGAAAGCACCCTTGCCGTATGTGAAGCAACGGTAGAGCCCGATTTTGAAAAATGGACCTCTGCGCTTGTAAACGGCGACGCACTATTGCTGATTGACGGAAACACACAGGCCGCGGTTCTTGGCACCAAATACTGGCAGACAAGAGGCGTAACCGAGCCGCCCACCTCCTCTGTTTTGCGTGGCCCACGCGAGGGCTTCAACGAGGATCTGATGACCAACCTCAGCATGATACGTCGCCGCTTCCGCACCGAAAAGCTGAAAATAAAGCAGCTCAGCGTGGGAAAATACACCAACACACAAATAGCAGTATGCTATTTAGACGGCATTGCTTTGCCCTCTCTTGTTAAAAAAGTTACGCAGAAAATAAAAGAAATCAGCATAGACGGCATTATTGACTCCAGCTATATCGCACAGCTGCTGGATGAGCATCCGTACTCTGCCTTTCAGCAATGCGGTGTCAACGAAAAGCCCGATATGGTTGCCGCCAAGCTGCTTGAGGGGCGCATTGCCATTGTGGTGGACGGCTCGCCCACCGTGCTTACTCTGCCTTACCTTTTATTGGAGGACATTCAGAGCAGCGGTGATTATTACGAGCGACGCACACACGCATCCTTTGCGCGTATCATCCGCCTGATTGCCATATTCATTGCGGTGATTGCGCCCAGCCTGTACGTTTCGGCACAGGCGTATAATCTGGGCATGATACCCCTGCGCTTTACCGTTTCCATTCTGAATTCCGTTAAAGGGATTCCGCTTTCTCCTGCGCTTGAAATGTTTTTAACGGTGCTGATTTTTGAGATACTCAACGAGGCAAGCATCCGTATGCCAAAATACGTGGGTATGGCACTTTCCATTGTGGGCGCCCTTGTTCTGGGTGAAACAGCAGTTTCGGCAGGCATCGTCAGCCCGCCCACACTGATGATTATGGCACTCAGCGCAATCTCTCTGTTTACTGTGCCCGAATTACAGCACGCACTCTCGCTTTTGCGTGTTGCCTTTATTCTGCTTGCGGGAACCGTGGGCGTGATTGGTGTTATACTCGGGGTAATCTTTACCCTTGCCTACCTCAGCTCTCTTTCGGCAAACGACACCCCTCTGCTTGCGCCCTTTGCCCCCTTGGTTGCATCAGACCTTAAGGATACCTTTTTGAAAAAGCCGATTACCGAAATGAAAAAACGCCCCAAAAGCTTTTTGCACGCAAATGCAACAAGAGCAAAATTCACACAAAAAAAGGATTAAGCCATGTCTACGACCGCACAAAGTCAGACCGTTTATAAAAGGCAGCTTGGATTACTGCTTCCGGTTGCCGTACCCGCAAGCAAACTTTTGCTTTTGCCAAGCCTTATCACGCACTACGCCGAGCGTGACGCCGCCATCACCGCACTGATTGCATTTTTGGTGGATTTTTGTATGCTTTTGCTGATTATGACCGCACACAGGCTTGCTCCCGACAAAAGCGTCGGAGAGCTGATTGAGGCAGCTTTGGGAAAAGCAGGAAGAGCGATTGTGCTTTGTCTTGTGGCGGTACACTTTCTGCTGCGTACCTTCGCGGTGCTTTACGAGCAGCTGGATATGCTGAATGTGACGCTGTATTATAAGCTACCCATCGTGCCCACCGTTTTTCCCTTTGTTGCCGTGCTGATTTACGTTGTGGCAAAGGCACCGAGAATTCTGGGACGCTCGGGCGACCTCTACTTTGTACCCGTGCTTGCCTCCTTTCTGCTTCTGCTTGTGCTTGCGATACCCCATGCGGACTTCCTCAATTTGCTTCCCGTATTCTACAATGGGCTTACCCCCGCCGTAAAGGCGATTGGCTCCGGACTTTTGTGGTTTGGTGATTTCTCCTTTCTGATGCTTTTTTTGGGTAAAATCCACCCAGAGAAAAAGGGGAATGGGGTTTTGATTGCAGGGGCGCTCGGCAGTATTTTTATTGCCGTGCTGTTTTTTGCGCTGTTTACCGCCGTATACGGCAACGCGGCAGTACGGCATCTGCACGCAATCAGCAAAATCAGCAAATACGCATCCTTCCTTTCTAACAGCGGCAGGTTCGACTGGTTTGCCGTTTTCGTTTTACTGATTGGCGTTTTCTTTCAGATGGCAATCTGTCTTTACGCCTTTTCAGAAAGCCTGCGACAGGCTTTTGCGTTAAAGAGTCACACCGCCCTTGCCGTTATCGGCGGCATACTGCTTGTGATAGCAAGCATCGTCACAGGCAGAAGATTTGAGCTGTTTTACCGACTTGCGGCGCAGTATCTGTGGCCCCTGTTCCTTTTTACGCAATATCTTCTCCCCCTGTGTCTGCCGCTTATTGCATTAGTAATAAGGAGAAAAAATCATGCGCATCCGTGAGCTTTTAAGCAAGGGTAAGCTGGTAATCATTCTGCTTATTGGCGTACTCTTTTTGTATCTCACCAACGATTTCGCACCCATCAGCATTGATAAAACTCTGCTCATTGTGGCAACAGGCGTGGACTACGACGGAAGCAGCTATCGGGTGAGCTGTCAGGTTGCGGAAAGCGACACGTCGGGCGGAAATACCCCACAGCAAAATCAGGTTGTGGTAACGGGCGAGGGTGAAAGCATCTCTGCCGCGATGGATATGCTACAGCAGCAAACGGGCTGGACACCCACCTTTCTGTTTTGCTATGTGATTGTGCTTGGCGAAAAAACCGCCGATTACAGCATCAGCAATACGCTGGATTTTTTTATGCGTGAAAACGAGGTAAACGATGCCGCACTCCTCTGCTTCTGCGCGGGTACAGCCGAGGATTTTTTGAAGGCACGCACCACACTCGACAGCGTTTCCGCCCACACCGTGCTGAAGGTGCTGTATCAGAACAACGACAAATCTGAGAATACCGTTGTATGCTCTCTGAAGGATTTCACCACAAAATATTTTTCGCAGAGTCCCTTTTGTGTGCTTCCCTTTATCGGCTATAAGCACCAGGAAAACGGCTCCGGGAAGAAGGAGCAGGGAGACGTGCAATACTCCCCCGGGCAGGCGATTGTTTTTGACAGGGACACCAAGGCAGAAATCCTCTCTACTGAAGGTCTGCGGCTGTATAATATGCTCACAAAAAGCATCAAGGAGGGAAACCTGCAGGTGACAGACATCTCAGCGGAAAACAAGCATTACGACCTGATGCATTTCCTATACTTTTCCAAAAAGCCAAGTCTGAAGGTAAGTGCTGAAAACGGGAAATGGAGCGCCGTCTACGAGCTGAAGCTACGCATTCAGGTGGATAACATTGAGATGCAAGAAAAAACACCTGCGGACGTGGGAGGTGAAAGAGAAACACCCAAGGAGATACGCGAGTATCTGCAAAGCAGAGAGGAAAAAATGCTGCAGGAATGGATTTTGTATATGCAAAAGCGCAATCTGGACGTTTTTGGCCTGACTGAGCGTGCCTTTCAGCTGCAACCAAGCGCATACCGTGCATACAAAGAGGAAAACCCCGCGGGGAGCCTTTTGCAGGACACCCAATTAACTGTAAAGGTAAAAATCGAAGGCAAATAGACAAAGCTATAAAAAAAAGAGCGTTTACGGATATTCCTCCGCAGACGCTCTTTGCTTAAAGCTCAGTTAAAAAACAGATATTCAAGATGACAGAAGATGCCAACTCTACCGAAAAACGCTTCTTACAGCTGTTCCACCTTGATGAGGTTGGTTGCAACGTCACTGTTTACAGGTACACCTGCCGCAATGACAAAAAGCTCCTTACGCTTTACAAACCCCGATTTGGCTACGCAGATACGTGCTTCCTCAAACATAGCATCCGTAGAGCTGAACGTTGCTGTACGAACGGGAACCACACCCCACGAAAGCGCAAGCTTGTGGAAGGTCTTTTCGTTTGCCGTCAACCCAAGAATGGGCGTGCTGGAGCGGAAGCGGGAGAGCATACGTGCACTCATACCCGAAACGGTGAATACCGTGATAGCTTTTGCACTGAGATCGATTGCCGTGTTACAGGTACCGTGCGAAACAGCATCCTGCACGTTGCGGAGCTGGAAATCCATCTGCTTGAAGCGGCAGTCATAATTGATATTCTGCTCCGTCTGCTCTGCAATTTTTGCCATCGTTTTTACCACAAGCACGGGATCTCTGCCCACGGCGGTCTCGCCCGAAAGCATCAGACAGCTGGTGCCGTCGTACACGGCATTTGCAACGTCTGAAATTTCCGCACGGGTGGGACGAGGCTTTTCAATCATCGATTCCAGCATCTCGGTTGCGGTAATCACGCGTTTGCCAAGCATTCTGCACGTTTTAATCAGCTTCTTCTGAATGGCAGGAAGCTGCTCGTAGGGAATCTCCACACCAAGGTCACCGCGGGCAACCATAATGCCGTCTGATTCCTGCATAATTGCTTCGATATTCTCTACACCGGCAGAGTTTTCGATTTTTGCAATGATTTCGATATCCTTTCCGCCCTTACGCTTTAAGAAATTGCGCATTTCTCTCACGTCGAAGGGGCTGGAAACAAAGGATGCCGCAACAAATTCCGCATCAACGTCTACCGCAAACAGAAGGTCCTCTGCATCTCTCTCGCTTAAAAAGGGCAGGGAGAGCTGAACGTCGGGGAAGGACATACTTTTACGGTCGGAAAGTACACCGGCATTCAGAACCTCGGTATGTATCTGCTTTCCGCAGACCTTAGTAACACGAAAGCCCATCAGACCGTCGTTTAACAAAACGGTATCTCCCTCCGAAAGATCACGGTGCAGATTTGGATAATTCACCGATACCTGACGGTTGTCACCAACACACTCCTCGGTGGTAAAAATAAAGGGATCCCCCTCGTTCAGGGTGATACGGCCGCATGCAAAGGTGCCTATGCGCACCTCGGGTCCCTTGGTATCCAGCATAATGGGCAGGGGTACCCCCAGCTCCTCACGGATTTTTTTGATCAGATCAATCTTTTTACGATGCTCCTCGTGCGTGCCATGGCTCATATTGATGCGCACCACGTTCATTCCTGCAAGGACCATTTCCTTCAAGGTTTCGTAGTTATCGCTGGCAGGCCCTAAGGTACATACGATTTTTGTTTTTCTCATACGCTTTACCTCACACTTATCACTGATTTTTCTTTGTATACATTATACGCCATTCAGTGGGATACTGCAAGTAAAACAAAGGGAAAAGGCTGAACTTCTCAAAAAAATATCAAGCAGAAGATCCAACGCAAAGCAATTTCGTGTCAGGTACTTTATACTGCCTTTCTTTATAAATCACGCCGTAGCCCAAGCCGCCAAAGGGGCAACCGACAAAAAAGCACAGGCGTAAGACACACAAAAAAAAGCACATTCCCCAAAATTTTCCTCTTAAAAAACCGCATAGAAAAACGCTCTTCTACCGTGAGTAAAAAGAGCGTTTTTGCAGTTATTAAAAATGAATACACGATATAAGGGCGAAATTTGTGCCAAATTTGAACGAAAGGTTTTTACGAAGACTTGTTCGCGTTTGGTTTTTACGCAAATTTCAGAGCACTATTCTGCGACAATCTGCGCCTCTGTGATATGGCGGTAAGCCTTTTTGGTAGCAATTCCCTTGCGTAATTCCTTGATGGGCTTGCCCTTGCCGCCGCGCTGCTCCAAGGAAATATCGGTTGCCTGCATGCCGTACGCCTCACCGTTTTCAGCTATAAACAACACGCTCGCATCCTTCTGATAAGCGGTTGCAAACACAAGGCTCTTGCCGTTATCACCCGAAAGGTCCATCAGCTTGACGCCCTTACGGTATCGGGCAATCTTATCGATTTTATTCACGTCCACACGCTTGAAGTAGCCCTTATCGGTAAGCGCAAGCACCTGCGTGCCCTTGACTGCCTGACCGCCAAATACGGTGATTTCGTCGTTACCCACATTGATACCGTGCACACCGCCTGCCACTCTGCCCTGCAAGGGTAAATCCCCGAACTCAGCGTGCAGAATCATACCGGAGGAGGAAAGGAATACAAGCGAGGCGTTTTCTTGCTCTGCCTCAACAGAGATCAGCTCGTCGCCGTCTTTGAGCTTGATTGCCTGGAAATAATACTTCACGATGTCGTATTCCGTCCACGCCGTGCGCTTTACATAGCCTGCTTTGGTGAAGAAGAGCAGGTTTCCGTGCATCACACTTTCGGTGAGCGGGAAGAGCGCCACAATTCGATCGTTTGCCTCTGCCGTTTTGTAGATGCCGCTGAGCAGTTGCCCCTTTTCTCTCCATTTGCCCTCGGGAAGATCCTTGAAATCGAGCTTAAAGCCGTTGCCAAGATTGGTGAAGGCAAGCACCTTGTTGTTGCTCGAGGTCAGCACACAGGAAGATACGGTTTCTGCCTCTGTTGCGCGCTCACTCAAGGAACGGTTGCTCATCTTATAGTTCTTTTCGGGAACCTTCTTCACCTGACCGTTTACGCTTACTACAACCGCATAGGTTGCTGCCTCGGGCTCGACCGTTTCGTTTACAATATCGATATCCTCTGCCTTTGCAACGATTTTTGTGCGACGGTTATCCTTATACTTGCGCTTGATTTCGTAAAGCTCATCCTTGACCACCTGCAGCTGCTTTTTGCGGCTGTCTACAATGGCCTGCAGCTTGCGGATAAGCTCCTGCACCTCGGCAAGCTCCTGCTCTAATTTGTCAATTTCCAGATGCGTCAAGCGTGCAAGACGCATATCTAAAATGGCATTTGCCTGACGCTCGGAAAGATCGAACGCCGCACGCAGATTGTTGCGCGCATCGGAAACGCTGTTAGAGCTTTTGATGATACGGATGACCTCGTCGATGTTGTTTACCGCAATGACAAGGCCTTGCAGGATATGCTCACGCTCCTTTGCCTGCGCAAGCTCGTAGCGTGTGCGCTTTAATACAACCTCACGCTGATAATTGATGTAGTAGTACAGAATGTCAATCAGACCCATCTGCTGGGGCTTACCGTCTGCAATGGCAACCATATTGATGCCGTAGGAGGTTTCCAGATCGGTGTGCTTGAACAGAAGCTTCAGAATCTGGTCTACGTCGGCATCCTTTTTTACACGGATAACCGCGC
>JAFQWR010000074.1 GCA_017407365.1 Clostridia bacterium | reverse complement strand
TGGGCATCGGGGATATAAATGGATTTCACGTTGCTTGCCACCGAGCCAATAGAAACCTCATATTCCGCACCGTCGTTGATGGGAGTGTATTTCAGCCCCGGTGTAGCGGTTTCTGCGGCAGGGGGGAGATCCGGGGTCGGTGTATCGGGGGGCGGTGTAACGCCACTGTCCTCTTTTTTGAAAGAATAAACGGTGGTAGACGCGGGGGATTCTGTGTATTTTTTTTCGTCACCCAATGCAACAACAAAAACGGTAATATCTCTGGAGGCAGAATAGGTCGGCAGAGTGTACTGCGTGTCACTTACGGTGTATTCTTTGCCGTCAATTGTTATGCTGTATTGTGTGGCGTTTGGTACGGTATCCCATGTCAGAACGCCATCGGTAATACGGAGGTTTTTCGGCTTTTCCAATGCGTCAAGCGGAGCGGGTGGCGTATCAGGTGTCGCTGCAATAACGATACCGATTATAATTGCAGCCATCAAAAAGATACCGCCGATGATAGCAATTGTAAGTATGGTTTTCTTTTCTAATGCTTTAGACATAGGTTACCTCCTTGTTTCTATAAAAATATAGAAAATTATTATTTTTCATAATTTTAATTTGTATCTGCTTCCTTTATTTGGTGATTTTGATGATTCTATACTTGCCGGGTATAAGTAATGCTTATACCCCATATAAGTTTAACTTATAACTATTTATTTTTGCAATTCAAAAATCGTCTATTTTGTCATTATTATAATTCAAAATAAAACTTTTGTCAAGTAAATTTACTGTGTGAACAAAAATATACAAAGCGAGGGGAAAGCTATTTCTTAAACTTTGTTTCAAAATACTTGACGATTGTCCCTTGTTGTGCTATACTAAAAGGGAAGAACCTGCTTTATGGTGGGCTTCAAGGAGTGTTAATTATGAAATTCGTTCCCGTATACGATCCCGATTTCCGTCCCTGTGCGCTTGTGCTGAAGGAGTATCAGGCGATGGTAGAAAGCAATCCCTCGCATCCGCTTTGCTTTGCAGTAGAGCGTAACGACGGCTACGTTTACCGTGTGGATACCGCTTATCCCGACACCGTCACCGAAGAAAGCTACCGTGTGATTGAACGCCTTGTTAAAACCGTTTTATGGGCGGTTGGCGGCTTCCGTGTGTATGTCTACGGCGATGCAGGTGTGGCTCAGCAGCTTGCTGAGGATTACGCTGAGGGTGGTGTGCGTGCCTTTGATGCCAACTTTATGGCGCGTGTATACGGCGAGCCCTTTGCGGTTGTATGCTGTGAAAACGAGGAGGATGTTCCCGCAAACAACGAATGCTCCGTTTCCGCAGGCGGGCACTTAGACGGCAACCGTATCGGCTTTGACGCAGGCGGCTCCGACCGTAAGGTTTCCGCTGTGAAAAACGGCGAGGTTGTTTTCTCGGAAGAGGTGGTTTGGTTCCCCAAAACGAATACCGACCCCGAATATCATTATCAGGGTATTTTAGATTCCATGCGCCGTGCGGCAAGCTATCTGCCCTCGGTAGACGCTATCGGCGTTTCCAGCGCAGGCATCTATGTGGATAACAAAATCAAGGTTGCTTCGCTTTTTATCAAGGTTTCGGATGAGGATTTCAAGGCGAAGGTAGAGGATATGTATGAGCGCGTTGCAAAAGAGGTTGCAGGCGACGCTCCCCTTGTGGTTGCTAACGACGGTGACGTTACCGCTCTTGCAGGCGCAATGGACTTAAACGACAACTGTGTTCTTGGCATTGCCATGGGCACCAGCGAGGCGGCAGGCTACATCGATGGCAACGGCAACCTTCGCGGCTGGCTCAGCGAGCTTGCATTTGCTCCCGTAGATTTCAACGAGGGCGCAATGGAGGACGAATGGAGCGGAGATATCGGCTGTGGCGTGAAATACTTCTCGCAGGACGGCGTCATCAAGCTTGCAGCAAAGGCAGGCATTGCACTGGACGAAAACGCAAGCCCCGCCGAAAAGCTGAAGGCGGTGCAGAAGCTCAGCGAGGAGGGTGACGAAAGAGCATTGCAGATTTATAAGGATATCGGCGTTTACCTTGGCTACACACTGCCCTACTACGCACGCTTCTACGACATCAAGCACGTTCTTGTGCTTGGCAGGGTAACCAGCGGCGTGGGTGGCTCGCTGATTGTGGAATATGCAAACAAGGTGCTTGGTGAGGAGTTTTCTGAGCTCAGCCTGCAGCTGCATCTCCCCGATGAAAGCAACCGCAGAGTCGGTCAGTCGATTGCGGCGGCAAGCCTGCCTGCATTGAAGGCGTAAGCAAGCCTTGGGGGTTTTTATGAATGACTTGAATGGAAGCGTTGCTGTGGGTGAGGAGGTAACGCTTGGCAGATATGAAAATGACGGCTTTTCAGAGCCCATTTCTTGGCGTGTTCTGAGTGTGAAAGAGGGCAAGGCTCTTCTTATCACCGAAAGGGGAATCGACTGCAAACGGTACCACGGGAAAAAATCTCCCGTTACGTGGCAGACCTGCTCGCTGAGAGCCTGGCTGAACGGAGAGTTTTTGCAGAGTGCCTTTTCGGAAGAGGAGGCAAAGCGCATTGTTCTTACTACCGTTTCGCCCGATATAAACCCACAGTATGCCACCGACCCCGGTGCCGCCACGCAGGATAAGGTGTTTTTGCTGAGTGCGGTGGAGGCAGAAAGCTACTTTGCCTGCGATTCCGACCGTGCCGCGCGCCCCACAATGTATGCGGAGGATAACGGTGCATATTGCTCAGACGGCAATTGCTATTGGCTTTTGCGTACACCGGGAAAGGAGTCGAAATTCGTGTGCTACGTGACGGACGACGGAAGCATCAGCTTGTTTGGTGATTCCGTTTGCTCGGGTGGCTCTGCAATTCGCCCTGCTGTCTGGGTGGAGCTGGGTTGAGGAAAGAGAAAGCTGTATTTTTCTTTCATGTAATAAGGGAGGAAGTAAAATGAGTGAAAAAATGATCTCCGTAGGGGATACCGTTCAATTTGGCTCGTACCAAAAGTATGCCGACAAAGAGCCGATTGACTGGCGTGTGCTGGATGTGCAGGATGGTAAGGCTCTTCTCATCACCGTGTACGGAATTGACCGCGCATGGTATCAGGAGGAAGCGCCACGAGAGGTTACGTGGGAAAGCTGCACGCTCAGAAAATGGATGAACAGTGAGTTTTTAGCAACCGCTTTTACTGCAGAGGAGGCGGAAAAAATTCTGCTTACTACCGTTTCGCCCGATAAAAACCCGCAGTATGCCACCGACCCCGGTGCCGCCACACAGGATAAGGTTTTCCTTCTCAGCGTAAATGAGGCAAACCGCTATTTCCCAAAAAACAAGGACCGCATCAGCCATCCCACCTCGTATGCGAAAAGAAGAGGCACCTTTATTGCGGACGGCAATTGCTATTGGACGCTCCGTACGCCCGGTAAGGAGCCGTA
>JAFQWR010000073.1 GCA_017407365.1 Clostridia bacterium | reverse complement strand
CTTATGCTTTTTGGGAAGAGGGGATCGGCAGTCGGGGCGGAAAATCCGTCCGTATGAGGGAGTTGGTTGCCTTATGCTTTTTGGGAGAGAGGGGAGCGGCAGTAGGGGCGGAAAATCCGTCCGTATGAGGGAGAGGGTTGCCCTGTGTTTTTTGGGAGAGAGGGGAGCGGCAGTCGGGGCGGAAAATCCGTACGCCTGAGGGAGAGGGTTGCCCTGTGTTTTTTGGGAAGAGGGGAGCGGCAGTCCGAAGCGAAAAACAGGTAAAAAAATTTTTGCCAGAGGGTTTTTGCGGTATGGGCAGGCGTGCTGTTTTTTTCGCACAGGCTTTGTTAGAATAATGCGAAAAAATGTTTGTTTTATATAAAACAAAGGGGGAGGAGGGGAAAAATAAGGCGAACAGATTTCTTGACAAACAAATGTTCGGAATGATATAATAACCACGAATTACAGCGGCGCGCCAACCGCAGCAGGCCTGCCGTGAAATAGGGAGTGATAGAAATGGATTTAGAGTGCGAAAAGAGGTTTTTGCTGCGTATGGGTGCAGTGGATGAGCGGATTGCCAAAATAGACGAGCGTGTGCTTGCGCTTGCGCTTGGCTCCTTCTCGGCTGTGGGTGAAACGGAGCGTGTGTACGAGGCAATTCTCCGACTTACCGAGTGCAAAAAAAGATTGCTTCGGTATCGGGCGCTGGTGGAGGAGTTTTATCTGAGGCTTCCCAAAAAAACGGCAGAGCAGGCAAGAAGAATCTTTCGCGGCGAGAGCGTTGCGGAAATCTGTAAATCGCTTTCCGTCAGCGAAAACGCCTGCTATTCGGCAAAGCGCCGTGCGTTGATTGCCTTCCGCCGTTTTTTAAGCGAGCGCAATTTGCAGGCAGAGTCGCTGAGGCTTGCCGTCGGTTGAGGTCTTTGACCGTTTTTTTGTGGCGTGCTTCAATCAATAAGGATAAGGAGGTTTTCGGTGGAGGAATGGATGCAAAAGGCCTTGATGAAGCTGGCTAAGGGCTATACAGCAAAGGAAACAGTGAACGAATACGCCGAGGAGGATGGCAAGCTTGTGCTGAAAAGGCGTAAGGTTACGGCTAAGCACGTGCCGCCCGATGCCGCCGCGGCAAAGCTTCTGGTAGAAAAGGAGGGCGCCGCAGATGCAATGAGCGAGGAGGAGCTTCTCTCGGAGCATCAGAGGCTGAAAAGGCTGCTCGATGAAAAGTAGTTTTTGGGGGAGGTGGATATGATTCGTGCGGAGTAAGGAAGAGGAGCGCGAGCGAGCGGTGCTGCTTGAAGGTCAGCTTGCGCTTGATTTGTGCGATAAGGCAGTGCAGGAGTCGGCTGATGGCAACAATGCCAAAGGTCAGCCTGCGCTTGATCTGTGCGAGGGTGCAGGCGGCGTATCTGCTTCCGAAGGCGGCGAAGGGCTGAGCAAGGAAGAAAGGCGTGCGCTGTTGAAGCGGATGGTGGAGATTGAAAGCCTTCTGCTCAGAAAAAAAGAGGGGAATGCGCTTGCACGGTACAACAAGGGGCGTGTGCATAAAAAACAGATGCTCTTTCATAAGTGCAAAAAACGCAACCGTTGGGTGTTTGGCGGCAACCGCACGGGCAAAACGGAGTGCGGCGCGGTGGAGTGCATCTGGCTGGCGCGCGGCATTCATCCGTATAAGAAGAACAAGCCCAATACCTCGGGCTGGGTGGTTTCGCTCTCTACGCAGGTACAGCGTGACGTTGCGCAGGCGAAGATTTTAAGCTATCTGCCCGAGGAGTGGATTGCAGATACCGTGATGGCGTCGGGCAGAAAGGGAAGCCCCGGCTACGGTGTGATAGACACCCTGCTCATCAGAAACGTATTTGGCGGTATCTCACGCATTGGGTTTAAGACCTGCGACCAGGGCAGAGAAAAGTTTCAGGGTACAAGCCTCGACTACGTCTGGTTTGACGAGGAGCCGCCCCGTGACGTCTACGAGGAATGCCGTATGCGTGTGATGGACAGAGAGGGTGAGATTTTTGGCACGATGACACCCTTGAAGGGCCTCACCTTTTTGTACGAAGATATTTATCTGAATACCAAGCAGGATAAGGAGGCGTGGTGTATCTTCTTTTCGTGGGAGGATAACCCCTTTTTATCGGCAAAGGAAAAGCGGTATCTTTCTGCCTCGATGAGCGAGGAGCAAAAGGAATCGAGAAAGTACGGCAGATTTTACACCAACAGCGGGCTGGTGTACCCTGAGTTTCAGGCGGACGTGCACGTGATAGAGCCCTTTTCGGTGCCGCGGGAGTGGTACGATAAAATCTCCATCGACCCCGGACTGAAAAATCCGCTCTCCTGCCACTTTTATGCCTGCGACTACGACGGAAACGTGTACGTGATTGCAGAGCATTACGAGGCGGAAAAGGACGTTGCGCACCACGCAAGCCGCATCAGAGAGCTTGCCGCCTCGCTTGGCTGGCATACCGATTATAAGGGCAGACTGCACGCGCTCATCGATTCTGCCGCCGGTCAGCGCACGCTTGCCTCGTCGAAATCGGTTGCGGAGCTGTTTTACGACCACGGCATTTTAACGAGCAGAGAGGTAAACAAGGACCTTTTCAGCGGCATTGCCCGTGTGAAGGAATACTTAAAGGGCGAGGACGGCAGACCGCGGCTGTTTATTTTTAAGAGCTGTGTCAATTTAATCCGTGAAATCAAGGGATATTGGTGGGGCGAGGGCGATAACCCCATCAAGCGTGACGACCACGCACTTGACGAGCTTCGCTACTATATTATGAGCCGCCCCGAGCCGCCGAAAAAAGAGCTGATAAAAAGCGAGATTACGAGGGATAAGGAGCGGCTTTACAGGCGGCTTCGCAAAAGACTGCGGTAATGCGCCGTTTTTAGGGGCAAGGGTGCTTGCGCGAAAAAGGGTGCGGAGCAGGAAAAGCAACGGCGACTGCCGTGCAGGATAACAATTTTAAGGAGAGAGAATGAGGGAAAGAATACAGGAAATCGACGCTGCGGCTGTGGCGGAAAAGAGAAGGAAGGAGGCACTTTGCGCCTTCGTGCAGGAGTGCTTTGAGGAGCGCAAGGAGATGCGCAAGAGCTTCGACGGGAAATGGCAGCTTGCGCTCAGCTTTCTGAACGGCAATCAGAACGTGCGTGTGACGGAGCTTGGCGACCTTGTGGAGGACGAGGAGGGCTATGAGTGGCAGGAAAAGCAGACGTACAACCACATCGCCCCCATATTGGAGGCAAGGCTTGCCAAGCTTGCCCGTGTGCAGCCCACCGTTTCGGTGCGTGCGGAGGGCCCTGAGGAGAGCGATTTGCAGGTGGCAAAGCTTTCGAGTAAGATTGTGAAATCTTGCTTTGAAAGCCTGAAGCTAAAAGACCTTGTTCTTCAGGCAACGCTGTGGAGCGAAACGTGTGGCAGTGTTTTTTATAAAATCACGTGGAACGGTGCGGCAGGACGTGTGGTGGGCGGCACCGAGGCGCACCCGATTTTTGAGGGAGAGGCGGAGGTGAGCGTTTGTCCGCCCTTTGAGGTGTACCCCGAGGACCTTTCTGCTATGAATTTAAGCGAGGTGAGAAGCTTAATCCACGCAAAGGCAATGCACGTGGATGAAATTGCAGAGCGCTGGGGGGTTACGGTAGACCCTGAGCCCGTGCGTGTTTTTTCGGGCGAGAGCGTGAAAAACCCAAGACTCACCGAAAAGGAAAAAAGCGATCGCTACGCCATGGTGCTGGAATATTACGAGCGCCCCACGAAAACCTATCCGCAGGGAAGATTGCTCACCGTCTGCGGCAAGGAGCTTTTGTATGAGGGTGCGCTTCCCTACACCAACGAAAAGCGCAATATGAGGGGCTTCCCGTTTGTTCTGCAAAACTCGCTGAACAACGCAGGCTCGCTGTTTGGCAGCTGTGTGGTGGAGCGCTGTATTCCCATTCAGCGTGCCTACAATGCGGTAAAAAACAGAAAATTAGAGCTGATGAACCGCATTTCGGGCGGTGTGCTTGCGGTGGAGGACGGCTCGGTAGACGTTGAGGCGCTCTCGGACGAGGGGCTTGCACCCGGCAAGATTCTGGTGTACCGACAGGGCAGTCGCGCACCCTCGTATCTGGATGCAGGCAGTATTCCGCCCGAATACAACCGTGAGGAGGACAGGCTGTTAAACGAATTCGTGCTGATTTCGGGCGTCAGCGAGGTGATGCGCACCAGCATTGCAAATGCGCAGGCTACCAGCGGTATTGCCTTGCAGCTGATGATTGAGCAGGACGACACCAGGCTTTCGGTCAGCGCAGAAAACATCAGAAGCGCCGTGCGTGAGATCGGCACCAAGCTTTTAAGGCTGTATAAGCAGTTTGCAGGCAGTACCAGGCTGATGAAGCTTTCGGGCGGGGACGGCGAGGTAGAGGTGTTCTACTTCGGTGCGGCGGATATTTCGGCGGACGAGGTTGTGATGGATACCGAAAACGAGCTTACCGAAACGCCTGCGCAGAAAAAAGCAATGATTTTAGACCTGTATAAGCTTGGCATTTTTGCCGACGAGCAGGGTAAGGTGAGCGAGCGTGTGAAGGCAAGAGTGCTTTCGCTTCTGGGCTACGGCTCGATTGAGGGCGGTCAGGATATTACCGCGCTTCAGATGTCCCGTGCGCAGAAGGAGAGCTTAAAGAGCCTTTCGGAGGAGATTGCCGTCAGCGAAATCGACGACCACGAGGTGCATATCCGTGAGCATTCGGCGTTTATGCTTTCGGGGGAATATGAGTGTGCGGATGATCGCGCAAGAGAGAGATTGAAGCAGCACGTGCAGGCGCATAAGGCGGCGTTAAGCCTTGCGACCGGGGTGTAGAAGGTTTTTATACAATAACCCCTGCGGTATAGAAAAGCGGACTTGCGCTTGATCGGGCGTAACGGTAAGCGCTTGCCTTGGGATATTTGCAAAGGAGCAGTGATTGCGATATAGCAAAAATGCGATAAAGAGGGCGCGCCTGCAATTTCTGGATGCTACGGCAAAGGGGCAGAGCTTGCGATAAACAACAGGCGTGGCAGGGCTCTTACGGCAAAAAGCGGAAAGGCGATAAAGAGGGCGCGCCCGTGTTTTGCAGGGCTTTGGGGCGGATTTTGCTGAGAAATACCGTCATTGCAATTTGGGGTATGGGGGAAGCCCTATGATTATAAAGAAAGGAGAAGGGAATGGAACAAGCGGAGCAAACGGTTCATAGTAGGGAAAGGGTTGGAAGAGAGGAACGGCAGGGCTTCGCCTCCACCGAT
>JAFQWR010000072.1 GCA_017407365.1 Clostridia bacterium | reverse complement strand
TCTTTTCCTCCTCGGGCAGAGTAGAGGTTCTGGGCAACCACACCGATCACAACAACGGCAAGGTGCTCGTAGGCGCCATCACGGTGGATACGCTTGCTATGGTTTCCCCCGCAAATGACGTAGAAATTTACTCTGAGGGCTACCCCAAAATTACCCTCGATTTAACCGACCTCACGCCGAGCAAAACGGAGTACGGCACCAGCTACGCGCTCGTTAAGGGCGTCATTGCCGCCTTTAAGCGCCGCGGGCTTGCGGTCGGTGGATTTCACGCAGTGATGAACAGCACCGTTTTTAAGGGCGCAGGAGTGTCTTCCTCTGCATCCTACGAGGTTCTCGTTACGGAGATTCTGAACGTATTCTATAACGAAGAAAAAATTTCTGCCGTAGAAAAGGCGGCTTGCGCACAGATTGCGGAGAACGAATTTTTCGGTAAGCCCTGCGGTCTTTTAGACCAGACGGGCATTGCGGTTGGCAGTCTTTCTGCAATCGATTTCTGCAACCCTGCCGCACCCGTTGTAAAAAGCGTCACCCCCGACCTGAAGGAATACGCCATCTACATCGTGAACACGGGCGGCGACCATGCCGACCTCACCGATGCGTACGCTTCCATCCGTGTGGAGATGGGCGAGGTAGCCGCATTCTTTGGCAAAAAGGTGCTGCGTGAGGTAGACGAAAAAACCTTCTATGAATATATGCCCACCCTGCAAAACGCAGTTTCGGGCAGAGCAATTCTGCGCGCGATTCACTTCTTTGAGGAAAACAAGCGCGTAGACAGCGGTATCGCCGCATTGGAAAACGGTGACCTTGCAGGCTTCTTTGCGGCAGTCAATGCCTCGGGCGAAAGCTCCTGGCGTCAGCTGCAAAACGCATACGTGGCAGGCGACACCAAGCAGCGTATCCCCCTTGCCATTCAGCTGGCAAGAAGCACCATGCAAAACGGCGGTGCGGTGCGTCTGCATGGCGGCGGCTTTGCAGGCACCATCCTCTGCTTTGTTCACGCAAAGGATGAGGAAGCCTTCAACGCCCGTATGCAAGCGGTTTTCGGCGCTCCCAACGTATTCCGCGCAGGCTTCCGCCTGGTTGGCGCAACCGAGGTAAAATAAAGCATAAGCACATCTATCCCGCCCCTGCCTGATGCAGGGGCTTTTTTATAGCAAAAAGCACCCTGCAAACCACAGAGTGCTTTTTTTTTACGGATGAAAGCCGTATTTTGTAAGTTCTTTCGGGGTGGCGTTATATCAGTATTTATGCTCCACCCATTTTGAGCCGATTCCGAGGAAGCCGTAGTCGAATTCAAAGTAGCCGTCACTGCACATAACTTTAGTGCCGTCTTTGGTTGTGATACCGTTTGCCCAATCCTCGTGGCTGTTTGCAACAAGCGCCTTCCATTCTGCCATTGTTCCGTTGTAGTGAATGGTGATTACCTTTTTGTCGTTGCTCCAATTTCGTGAGAATACGTTTTTGCCGAGATATTCCAACGAATTGGGTAGATATACCGTTTCGAGGTCAGCCGTGTATGCAAGAGAGTTTCTTTCCAGCCTTAAAACGCCCTCTTCGATTCGGATTGTTTTGATTCCTGCACCGTAGTCGAAGTTATCCTCGTTTTTGTAAAGCTTTTCGACCACCTCAACGGGGAGCCCCTGATGCTCACCGGGAATTCTTACGGGATCCTTCAGCTGAGAAACGGCAACAACCTTGTAGTAGTCGATGATACCGTCGCCGTCACGGTCGACGGGAACGAATTGCAGCATACCGATATAGGTATACAGCGGACGCACCACGATATCGGCAGTAGCATTTGCGATATTGTAATCGCTCCATGCAACACTCATTTCCTCTGCCGCGGCAGCCGTATTCAGCTCTGCAAGAATTGCATTTACCGCCTGCTGACCAGAAGCAGAAAGCGCAGTGGATGATTCTGTAAATACCTCCTGATACAGCACGGAGCCCGTTTTGTCTACGAACATAATCAGATACAGGTCTTCCCACTTAGCAGACAGCGTATAGCTGTTTGTGTTGCCTGCGGGATAGCTGTAAACAGGGGTTGCATTTGCATTTACCCAAGCCTCAAACGGGCGATCACTGCTCTCGGGATGTACCGGGCCATCCGTCTTTACATAATAGATCTGCTGATTATTGATGACGTAATCAACCGCATACAGCTCGTTATCCGCAAGATAGGTAACGCTGTATAACACAGCATCAAACGAATAATTGACCAAGGCCTCCTCTGCGGAAATATCCTGCTTCAGCGTATGGGTTACGTAAAATACAAAATCCTCTCCCGGCGCTACGGGCGTTCCGTTTACATAAGAGGTAGAGGGCGTAAGGGGCAACGGATTGCTTCCGTTTGCCTGCAACGAAACGGTGGTGGTCATTTTGCCCATGATTCCCGCATAGGCATCGATATACTTGATGCCGTTGAATATGTAGGTATCCGTTTCGGAATAGTTGTGTGCGGTTATGCGATAGGTAACCGTCTGCCCTGCCTTTCCGTTAAAGGTGGAGCGTACGCTTGTAGGAATCAAACGGGCGTGCGTTTCGGAATTGACTGTTGCTCCGTTCAGCGTAGTGATATCCGTGATAACGATGGTATCGTACACGGGCGGATCTACGTGTATTTCTCCGTTCAACAGCAACGAACCAGAAAGAGACGCATAGCCAACGCACAGAAAGCAGCTCGCAGATATTATAAATAATACTATTAAACTGTTTGCAACCTTTTTCATAAGCCATTCCCAAGATGTAGTAAATTACAATTGATGTCGGTCACCCTGATAAGACCAAGGTAAAACCGTTATCCTGCTCGTCAACCGTTTTACATGCAGGCTTACCCAAAAAAGAGCTTTCGCTTTTTCTGATATTAAGCCCAACCGTATAGTATTACAATTATACCGTTTATATTGTATCAGTTTTTACTTTGTTTGTCAATTATAAAAAAAATATTCTTGCAAAAAAACGGCCTGTTTGTTGCTATCCCCTACGCTTCCCTTTAACAAATGCAGATATTGTCAAAATGGCGTTACAGAAAGACCCTATGCGTTTTCTTTGCAAGTGTCAGAGATCTGAGCAAAAAAGCAGACAAAGAAATTCTTTGTCTGCTTTTTTGTTTATGAACAGCTTACGCCTGTTTGGGTCAGGCGCACACTATGAGAAGGCTTAGGTATAAAAGGGGGATTCCCCTTAACGGAAATTGCCGCAAAGCGCTGACACAATAACGCTTCTTATGCATCAAGCTCTTTCCAGATGGCATAAAGCCTTGTGCCCTCTTCGGGACGAGGCGCACCAAGAGGGAAGGTTACAAAATATTCTTCTACGAGAACTGTAGGGTATGCCAC
>JAFQWR010000071.1 GCA_017407365.1 Clostridia bacterium | reverse complement strand
GGTGCAACGGCTGCAACCGTTAAGAGCCTTACCACCGAGCCCGCTCCCGATACCCCCGACGTACCCATTAAGCCCGAAAACGCAATCGTGGCAACCGAGGTAGCAAGCGTAGTTGTTGACGTAAACGCAATCGACGGCGAAGGCTTCATCGTTTACGTAACGGCAGAAAATAAGGAATACGGCTGGTGCGAGGAGCCCACCAATGGCTTATACGCACGCTTTGTAAAGAACGGCGACACCTACTTACTGTACTTCAAGCTGAAAACGAACGGCGCATCCGCTAGCTCCGAGGCTTGGGGGCACGGCATCGAGCTTCCCGCAGATGCAGGCGAGGTTTATCTCACCCTCATCAAGCAGGAAGACGGCACCGCTCAGATCCTCATCAACGGTGTAAATTACTTCACCAACCATTTCAGCGCATCCGTTTTCGACAGCATCAAGGACGAATACGGCTACGCATACGTTTCCATCGTAACGGGTGGCGGCACCGAGGCAACCGTTGCTTCCATCTCCAACCAAAGACCTTACATTCCCAACAGCACGGAAAATTGGAGTGACGTTGTGGAAGAAACGGAAGAATACGTAGTTTTAGCAAGCGGCGCATACTACAAGAAGGGCTTGAAGCTCGAGGACGGTCACATTCAGGTGAACCTCTCCATCGAAACGCTCACGAGCGGCAGCGCAAGAATGGGCTTTGCATTCATGAGCCTTCCCAACAAGGTATACGGCGCAAGCTATCAGTTCGAGCAGACCATCACCGCAACCGGCTTCATCATGTGGTTTACCCGCGCGGCGAACAACACGCTTGTGGTCAATATGCTCAACGTAGAAACGGGCAGATTCGACTTCATGGCTCTTGGTGACAGCTCCAATTACAGCGCCACCGGTATGTTCAAGATCGACCTCTACCGCAAGGGCGACAACAACCTGTCGCTGTTCTTCAACGACGTGGAATTCACCAAGTCCTCCATCAACGACGTACACTACGAGGATCTCGTAGATTCCAACGGCTACACCTACTTCTCGTACGACTCGTACAGCGAGGGTGAAAGCCCCATCAACAACACCGTAATCAAGGTATACGGCGTATACGATTCCTTCATCAACATCGAGGTTCCCGATTTCAGTAAGGTAGCCATCGCAGGCAGAGAGATGCGCATCCCCAAGGGTAAGGTAGACGATTCTTCCGACTACGTCAGCGCAAAGGTTCTCTTCGGCGAAACGGAAATCGCAGTGGAAAACTGGAGATTCACCCCTGCCGAGGTAGGCAACTACACCATCGTATATATGTACGAAAACGGTGAGCTTACCTCCGAAAGAAGAATCGCCATCTCCGTTGTAGACGGCGAAAAGAGCTTTGCAAACGAAAACCTGTGGAACAAGGATAACTGGGTGGTAGGCGGCGGCTCCGCTTCCTCCGACGAAGACGGCGTGACCATCAGCGGCAAGCTCGGCTATCAGTACTACAATGCGCCCCTGCTCATGGATAACGGCTACATCGGCGTAGACTTCGAGATCAAGGCAATCACCAACAACAGCGAATACGATCAGTGGATCATGGTTGCGCTGGTAACCGGCGGCACCTTCACCTCGCCCGCAGGCTTTGCGGCAGACGGCCTCTACTTCTGGTTCACCAACCACAGCGGCTATCTGATGATCAATGCGGCTTACAAAACGGCAATCGGCGTAGACTACCTCATGCAGGACGTCACCACCCTGCCCGCTGTTGGCAAGCACACCATCGGCGTTATGGTAAACGGTGAGGGCGTAAGACTGTTTGTAGATACCGTGGAGATCACCGGTCAGGCAGTCAACAGAATGTACGCCTCCGACATCGTAAACTCCAACAACTGCACCTACCTCGCAATCACCGAGTACAGCGCAGACGGCACTCCTGCCGATGCACAGATCACCATCAACAGCATCACCTATGTCAACGACCGTGACCTCAATGCACCCGTAATCGACAGATCCTCCGTAGCAACCGAAGCGACCGTTGGCGACGAAATCCTCGTAAATGCAACCGCAGAGGACGAAGAGGACGGCGAGGTTCTGGTTACCATCTCGGTAATCGATCCCCTCGGCGAGGCAATCTCGGTAGTAAACGGTAAGTTCGTGGCAGAGGTTGCAGGCGACTACGTCATCATCTTCACCGCAGTAGACGCCGCAGGCAACACCGCAGAGGACCGTATGCAGATCACGGTAAGCGAGGCCTCCGAAAACAAGGTTAGTTGCGCAGGCAGCGTTGGCTCTGCATTGATGCTCCTCGTTGGCGCAGCACTCCTTTTTGCAACCAAGAAAAACAGCAAGTAAAAGCCTCGCGCGGTAGCATCAGGCTTCGCGCATAAGGCAAGCACAACAAGCAAAGGGCATCCAAACGGGTGCCCTTTTTTGTATGGGAATAGGGGGGCATAAAGCGTGGCAAAAAAGAAAGGAAAGCTTTACCGGCTTTCAGGCTGAAAACGCGAGGGGAATATTCTGCTCTCCAAGTGGCAAAACGAAAGGAATATCTGCCTTTTCGCACGGCAAAATTCTGAATAAAAGCAGTTTTTCCATTACGTAAACGGTGGCGGCGGGCGGTTTCTATGCAGTTTGCCGTATGAACAAAAAAAGAATTGACTTTCCGCCCTCTTTTTGGTATAATAAAGGGGATTAAGGGAAGAAAAAGGGTGGCTGTTTTTACCAAATTTCCACCCGTTCTTCACCGTAAAATATACAAAAAAGGTATATAATAATCAGGAATTCCATTTCAGGAGGCAACATTATGGATAAAAAAGTGCATCAGCTTTTGAACGAGCAGATCAACAAGGAATTTTACTCGGCGTATCTCTATCTCGATTTCGCCAACTACTTCAAGGCAGTGGGCCTCGACGGCTTTGCCAACTGGTACACCGTGCAGGCGCAGGAGGAGCGCGACCATGCAATGCTCTTTTACACCTACCTGCAAAACGAAAGCATGCCCGTAACGCTTGAGGCTATTGCAAAGCCCGACAAAGTCCTCACCGACCATATGACGGTTTTGAAGGCAGGCT
>JAFQWR010000070.1 GCA_017407365.1 Clostridia bacterium | reverse complement strand
ATCGATTCTACCTTTGCCTATCAGGGTGTTGCAAAGGGCTTGGGAGCTGCGTATATCGATCAACTGAACGAGCTTTCCATTCAGGGCTATAAGCCAAATTATACCTTCTTTCTGGATCTTGCTCCCGAAACGGCTTTTGCCCGTAAGGGCGGAGCGGATGAAACGGACCGCTTAGAGCTTCTGGGCAACAGCTTCCATCAGAGGGTTTACGAAGGATATATCACGCTTTGCGAGCGTGAGCCCGAGCGTGTGATTCGTGTGGATGCAAGCGGCACCAAGGCAGAAACCCAACAAAAATTAAGAGAAAGCTTTCTTTCGCTTGGAATTATAGGATAAGCTTATGGATGCTATATTAAAGCAAAAACGGGCATATCAGCAGATTCATGCGGATGCGGTAAAGGGGATGCTTTGCCATGCTTACGCCGTAATTGGCGGAGAAGCGGAAACGGAGGCCTTTTTAACGCTTGCCGCACAGGCTATGCTGTGTGAGCAGGGTGGCTGTGGCGCTTGCCGCACCTGCCGCAGAATAAAGGAAGGAAACCATCCCGACGTTTTGCACTTTCCGCGTGGCGAAAAAATGAACGTGGAAGAGGCAGAGGCATTGCTGGATGCCGTATTGCTCAGCCCCGTAGAGGCTTCACGCAAGGTTGTACTGCTGCATCATGCGCATAAAATGACGCCCATTGTGCAGAATAAGCTGCTGAAGGTTTTAGAGGAGCCTCCTAAGAACGTGCATTTTGTTCTGGGTGCGGCAAATCCCGATGCGTTGCTCATCACGGTGCGCTCCCGTGTGGTCAGTCTGCCGATCGGTAGCTTTTCGGAGGCAGAGATTACAAGAATTCTTTCGGCTGAATTTCCGGGTGCAGGCATAAACAGAGCGGTAAAGCTTTCGGGCGGAAGCCTGGATACTGCAAGGTTTTTTATGAGTGAAAAGGGTAATGCGCTTGCAGAATACTGTATGCGTGCGCTGAGGGACTGTCGCGGTGCGATGTCTTTTGCAAGCTATTCCACAAAGGGGCAGGCGTTCAAGGAATACGGCGCTCTGCTGTTTGACACCCTTTCGATTTTGCTTTTATACGCCTTAAAGGGCGAAAGCGGCTTTTCATCCGTGCGTTCCTCTCTGGGGGAGCGCGGCATTGTAAGGCTGTTGGATATTGCGGCGCTTTGCCGTAAAAAATTAAGTTATCACTGCAGTTTTCTGTTTGCGTTAGACGAGTTTTTGCTTGCGCTATCTACGGCAGAGGATTGATATAAAACGCCTTTTGGCGGAGGAGCATATATGACAAAAATAGTGGGCGTGCGTTTTCGCCCTGTGGGAAAGCTTTATTATTTCTCGCCTAAAAATTTAGACCTGCAAGAGGGAGAGGGCGTAATTGTAGAAACGGCGCGCGGCGTGGAGTTTGGCAGAGTCGTTCTTTCGCCTCGTGAAATCGAGGACGAAATGGTTACTCAGCCCTTAAAGCCCGTGCTCAGAAAGGCAACCAATCAGGATTATTTGCAGGCAGAGCGTCAGGAATCGCGCAAGGAAAGTGCGATGATTGAGGCAAAAAAGCGCATTGAAAAGCATAAGCTGGATATGAAGCTGATCGACTGCGAATTTACCTTTGATAATTCCAAGGTTCTGTTCTACTATACGTCCGATCACCGTGTGGATTTCCGTGAGCTTGTCAAGGATCTTGCAGGGCATTTCCGTGTGCGTATCGAGCTTCGTCAGATTCGTTCAAGAGAGGCAACCAAAATGCTGGGTGGTCTTGCTCCCTGCGGCAGACCCTGCTGCTGTGCCTCGCATTTAGACGATTTCACCCGTGTTTCCATCAAAATGGCAAAAACACAGTGCCTTTCGCTGAATCCTACCAAAATCAGCGGGCTTTGCGGCAGACTGATGTGCTGTCTTGCATACGAAAACGATCACTATGCCGAAACGGCGAAGAAGATGCCCATTGTGGGGGCGTCGGTAGAAACGCCCGACGGCAGAGGTGTGGTTGTTTCCAACAACCTGCTCAGGCAGATCACCCGTGTGAAGTTCCAGAAAAAGGACGAAAGCTGGGAGTTCAAGGAATATCCTGCCGATCAGATCAAGGCGTCCAAAACCTTGGCAGATAAGATCGCCGCAGACGGAGGAAAAGATGACGACGTGGAAGAATAATAAAGGAATTACCCCAAAAACGCTATACATTGGCGTGAATTTGTGGTAAAATATATATTGTAACACCTATCGCTTCGGCGGTGAATATTTAGGAGGTATCATTATGGCTTACAAAATTAACGAAGAATGCATTTCGTGCGGTACCTGTGCAGCTACC
Organism: Clostridia bacterium; assembly: GCA_017407365.1. Classification (GTDB taxonomy): domain Bacteria; phylum Bacillota; class Clostridia; order Christensenellales; family HGM11417; genus RGIG2219. Next base: position 10,251 of record JAFQWR010000070.1, on the reverse strand, counting down.
TGCCCCAACGATGCTATCAGCGAAGGCGCAGACCGTTACGAGATCAATCCTGATGCTTGCATCGATTGCGGCGCTTGTGCAGATGCTTGCCCCGTAAACGCTATCAGCCAGGACTAATTACTTACCGAGAAGAAAGAGTGCTCGCAAAAACGGCACTCTTTTTTCATAGAAGGGATTGTTTATGATACTGAAAGAAACAGAACGGCTCGACGACCTTGGGGACGGTGTGCAGATCATTCAAAGCTCTGCGCTTTATACCTTCACCTCCGATTCGGTTTTGCTTGCCAATTTTGCAAACGTAAAAAAAAGTGACCTCGTTGCCGATTACTGTACGGGTAGCGGTATCGTTGCTATTTTACTTGCCAAAAAATATCAGCCGCAAAAAATATATGCCGTTGAGCTTCAGCCCGAAATGGCAGATATGTGCCTGCGCTCGGTGGAATATAACGGACTAAACGAGTGCATTGAGGTATTGAACGAATCGGTGCAAGGCTTTGGTGAACGCTTTCCCAGGCAAAGCCGAAGGCTGTTTGATGTCATCACGGTCAATCCCCCGTACGGAAAAAAGTGCACGCAGTTTGTGAGTCAGACAGAAAGTGCGGCGATTGCACGGCACGAAACCGCGCTGACGCTTTGCGAGCTGTTGGATGCCGTAAAAGCAACTCTGACCTTCCGCGGCAGAGTGGTGCTTGTGTACCCGTGCGAGAGGCTTGCGGAGCTGATGCACGAGATGAAGCTGAGGTTTATAGAGCCGAAGCGTTTGCAGTTGGTTTGCCCCAAAAGGGGTGCCGCTCCCAACGTAGCGCTCATCGAGGGCGTTTACCGCGGAGCAGAGGGGCTTAAGGTTTTGCCTGTAGCCATAAACGGAGAGGAGTGATTATGCTATATTTGGTTGCAACCCCCATAGGGAATATGCAGGATATCACCCTGCGTGCAATAGAGGTGCTCTCTGAGTGCGATGAGATTTATTGCGAGGATACCCGCCACAGCGCGCCGCTTCTTGCCAGGTATCAGATTAAAAAGCCCCTGCATTCACTGCATAAGTTCAACGAAAAGGAACGCGCGGCAGAGGTAATAGAAAAGCTGAAATCGGGAAAAAGCATTGCATACATTTCGGATGCAGGTATGCCTGCCGTGTCTGACCCGGGGCGGGAACTTGTGCGTCTTGCCATAGAAAGCAATCAGAAATATACCGTTTTGCCCGGTGCAAGTGCGGCTATCACCGCTTTGGTGCTTTCGGGTATGGATAGCAGTGCCTTTGCCTTTTTGGGCTTTCTGCCCGAAAAGAAGAAGGATTGCGAAAAGCTGCTTGAGCCCTACCGCAATCTTCCTGCCACCCTGCTGTTTTATGCCGCTCCGCACGATGTGAAATCCGTGATGGAAATGCTTGTGGAAATCCTTGGCGACAGAAGGGTTGCTCTTGTACGTGAGATTACCAAGCTGTACGAGGAGGTCACCTTTGCCTCTCTTTCCACTCCGCCCGAGGAATTCCGTGGAGAATACGTGCTGGTGGTAGAGGGTGCGACCAGGGCAGTAAACGCCCTTTCCTCCCTTTCCGTTTCGGAGCACGTATCGATGTATATCGAAGAGGGCTACAAAAAAATGGACGCCATAAAGGCGGTGGCAAAAGATCGGAATCTGCCCAAAAATGAGGTGTATCGCCTTCTCCTTGAAGAAGAACAGTAAATATAAAGCCCTGCCGCAGATAAGCGGTGGGGCTTTTGTGTTTTCGCAAAGACTTTGGCAACGGATAGGCGCAAAAAAAGTCTTTTCAAACGGTTGACAGCATCCGCTGTTATTTGTTATAATTGATTTGTACCGCAAGGCTACTCGTGTAGTGTTTTCTTGTGCCTGTTTTTTTGGCATAAGAAGAGGAGGGGCTTTTGTCAATGCATGCTTGCCCTTCTACCGCAAAACAGTGTTTCACCTTGTATGCCTTACACGGTATCCCTGCATGAAAGGAGATAACAGGATATGGATGAGAAAAGAATTTTTGAGGGCTTTTATATAACCGACCGCCGTTATATTTCTCTTACGCAGGCGGTTACAGGTGATGCGATTGAAAAAATGTCCGTTACCGAAAACGTGACGCTTATTCCGAAGCGTACCTATCGCAAGCAGCCTGTTTTGCACCTGATGGGCAGATGTGTGCCAACGTCGGTAGAAAAGGAGGTAACCTTTCCCCTTCCAAACGGATGCACGCAGAATGCCGATGTTTTTACCTTTGCCTGCAACGCCTCCCTCAGCTGTAATGCAATCGGGGTGTCCTTTGATTGTGGCTCTGAAAGGGTGCGTACCGAGGTAACCTTTTTTGGTGAACGCTGGACGCGCATAGTGCTGGAGCTTGCCGCATTGGCGCTTCCTCAGCCGCCCGGAAGCGTTACCCTGCATTTTTATTCCACCAAGGATGCCTCGCCCGTAGCAGAGGAGATTCTGTTGGACGAGATGTATTTCGGAAGTATTCTGGATTTTTCCTTCCGCAAGGGTAAATCGCTTTCCTTCCTGCAAACGGAGGGAAGGCTGACCAAGCAGGAAAAGGGGCTTTTGTGGCAGTTTTCTGCAGGGCAGGCTCTGCGCTTTCCTGCGCTGGATAAGCCCGAATACTCGGTGATGAATATGCTTTTCAGTGTTAAGGAAAGCTTTGCAATCACGGCAAGCGCAATGAGCCCCATGACGTTTGGTCTGCGCTTTTGCACCGATCTTGCGCCTGAGGTGTGGTACGAGCTTCCCTGTTATATAGATCAGACCTTATGCTGCCGTACGGTATCCGTGCAGTCGCTTTCGCTACCTGAGGACGCCAAGCTCTATCAGCTTGAGCTGGTAGCCAAGGAGGAGGGAGAGCTGCTGTTGCTTTCGGTTACCGGTGAGCAGGAGCAGGACTTTTTGCTGGATGAGGATGCCGTGCAATATATGCAAAAGCCGTCTGTTGCGGTGCAAAACCCCTACGGCTTTTATGTGGATGAATACACGGTAGACGTCAGGGTTTTCGGCGCAAGCGGTAATGGCTTTGATGACGATACGCAGGCTGTTATCCGTGCAATACGGCACGTCAGCGGGCACGGTGGAGGCAGAGTTGTGCTAAAAGACGGACGCTTCCGTGTAACGCACGTTCCGCTTTGCTCCGATATTGAGCTTCATATTGCACCGTCTGCTATACTGCTGCAGTCTGACCGCCCGGAGGATTATCCGTATCCTATCGTATGCGGGCACGATTCTCCCTATCTTGACGTTTCCTGGGCGCATAATTTTCTGGTGAGCAACCTTCCGATGCTGTACGGCAATAACGTACACAACGTGCGCATCACGGGCGGCGGTAAAATCCGTATGTACGATGGCGGAAATGAAGAACGGCTTGCAGGCTTTCCGTATTTCCCCAAGCATTGCGTAAGCGTTTTTCACGTGGTGCCCATTGCATTCGTGAATAGCTGTAACGTAGAAATTTCCGATATTACGGTAAACCGTGCAAATTCCTATCATGTACAGCTGACTACCACGCGTAATGTGTTTATCAACGGCTGTCGCTTCTTCGACGTGCGCTGTCTGAGTGCAGATGGCATCGGCTTGGGAAGCTGTAAAAATGTCCTGATTGCCAATACCCTAATCGTCACCAACGACGACTGTGTGACGTTCAGCGCAAACTATGCGGATGCGCGTGAGGGGCTTTGGTATACCATCCCCGAGGGGGAGGATAACAGCGTGCGCAATATCGAGGTTGCGCATTGCTATCTCAATTCCGGCTACGGTGGCGGCGGTAAGGCAATTGCGTTTATCCCGTGGGGCAGATGTGCCGAAAATCAGGAATATCAGCAGATAGACGGTATCTACGTGCATGACTGTGTGCTGAACGGAGGGCATTCGGTGGGTACCTGGTGTGATACCCCTCAGCACGGCAAGCAGCCCTTCGACAACAGCGAAACAGACGATTATTCCCCTGTGAAAAACGTGAGGATTTTCAACAACGATTACCGTGCAGAGGTCACGCTGCTCACCGTTCTTGCAACCGATTTACACAGCGATGCGGGCTTATATTCTGCGCCCTGTGTGGTGAACGGAGATTTTGCCTTCTATCTTGCCAACTGGAATGCCGTTGGCAAAGCCTCGGTGGAAAACGGCGTTTGCAGGCTGGTTGATGCGGAAATATCGCAGGGCCTACAGCTTTCCGCAGGCAGGCATACCCTGCTTTGCAGAGCAGAGGGCGAGGGCTATCTGCTGATCGGCAAAGAGGCTTTTCCGTTTGCCGCGCACGGCGAGGAGGTTTCCTTTGCGGTTTGCTTGCAGGCGTCTGCCTTTGTGCAGATTGGCGTTCGGGCAAAGGGTGAGCTGAGGATTTACGAAATAAAAAGCGTCAGCGAAAAGTAACGTCATTTGAATAGAAGAGGAGATGCTGTTTTTTTGCGGCATCCGTTTCAAGGCCTTTGCATACGTGCTTTCCCTCGGGGTAGCTGATGCAGAGGCTTTTTTTGTATACACGGGGTTTCTGTAAAAAAGATACACAAATCACGGTTATTTGCTTTACAATTTTTGCTTTTTATGGTAAAATAATGCTAACTACCCGAGTTTGGCTTCCGGCGGCTCTCCACCGACCGTTGCTCAGCTTGAGGTTCATTTTTGGAGGATTAAAAAAATGGAGAAACAAACCAAAAACACCATCATCACCAATTTTGCCCGTCACGAAGGCGACACCGGTTCGCCCGAGGTTCAGATCGCTCTGTTAACGCAGCGTATCAATCACCTCAACGAGCACCTCGAAACAAATCCTAAGGATTTCCACTCCCGCAGAGGTCTGTTAAAGATGGTAGGTGCACGCAGAGGCCTGCTGAACTATCTGAAAAAGACGGATATCGAAAAGTACAGAGAAATTCTGGAAAAACTGCAACTGCGTAAGTAATTTCCGCTACGGGCTCCGTGGCTTTATTGCGCTTCGTTGAGCTTGTTTTTCGGAACTCGTCTGAAGCGGAAAATGGGAGGTTTTCCGCTTCTTTCTTTGTTAAAGGCTTGTCCCTTACAAAGGGGGGATTACCGTTCGCGTTTCTGGGCGACGGGTATGGCTTTATACAGTAGCAATCCGCGTGTGGCGCGGGGCAGGGGTATCAGCTTCTTTTAAGGTGCCTTTGTCGGAATAACGTGTTTTCTTTTGGATATAATAACAAGGAGTATATGATAATGACTGAAAATTTCAGAACCTTCGAAACGGAAATCGGAGGACGCAAGGTCATCGTGGAGGTAGGCAAGTACTGCGAGCAGGCAAACGGCTCTTGCGTAGTACGTTGCGGCGACACGACGGTATTGACCAACGTAACCATGGCAGCACAGCCCCGTCCCGGTATGGATTATTTCCCCTTGGGCGTGGACTTTGAAGAAAAGATGTACGCCGTAGGCAAAATCCCCGGCGGCTTCAAAAAGAGAGAGGGTCGTCCTTCCGATAAGGCTATCCTCGTTTCCCGTCTAATTGACAGACCTATTCGCCCCTTATTCCCTAAGGGACTTTTCAATGACGTTTCCGTTGTTGCTACCGCTCTTTCGGTAGACACCAACATTCCTCCCGAGGTTTATGCCATGATTGGCAGCAGCATCGCTCTTTCCATCTCGGATATCCCCTTCTACGGCCCCACCGGCTCGGTAGTAGTTGGTATGGTAGACGGCGAATATGTCATCAACCCCGATAGCGACCAGCGCGAAAAGAGTGCTTTGCATCTTTCCCTCTCCGGCACCAAGGATGCCATCATGATGGTAGAGGCAGGCGCAAAGGAAATCACCGAGGAAGAAATGATCGGCGCAATTCTGTTCGGTCATGAGGAAATCAAAAAGATCTGCACCTTCATCGAGGGTATTGCCGCAGAGGTTGGCAAGCCCAAGAAGGAAATGGATTATTACGTAATCCCCGACGATATCAATGCAGCTGTAAGAGAGTATGCAGACAAGCTTCTTGATCATGCATTAGATACCTTCGACCGTGAGGAGCGTCAGGCTCGTCAGGATGCTGTAACCGAAGAGGTTCAGGCACACTTTGCAGAGATCTTCCCCGATAAGCAACGCGAAATCAACGACGTATTATACTATCAGACCAAGGAGAAGGTGCGTGCGCGCATCATCAACGAGGGTGTCCGCCCCGACGGCAGAGCGCTCACCGAGGTTCGTCCCATCTGGTGCGAGCACGGCGTGCTTCCCCGTGTACACGGCAGTGCGGTATTCACCCGCGGTCAGACCCAGGTCATGACCACCACCACCCTTGGTACCATCGGTGACGTACAGAAGCTTGAAGGTCTTGATGAAGATACCTTTAAGCGTTATATGCACCACTACAACTTCCCCCCGTATTCCACGGGTGAGGCTAAGCCCCTGCGCAGCCCCGGTCGCAGAGAGATCGGTCACGGCGCTTTGGCAGAGCGTGCATTAGAGCCCGTTATCCCCTCGGAGGAGGAGTTCCCTTATGCAATCCGTACCGTTTCGGAGGTTCTCTCCTCTAACGGCTCCACCTCGCAGGGCTCCGTATGCGGCTCCACGCTTTCGCTGATGGATGCAGGTGTTCCCATCAAGGCTCCCGTTGCGGGCGTTGCTATGGGTCTTATCAAGGATCAGGAATCCGGTAAGGTTGCAGTGCTCACCGACATTCAGGGCTTAGAGGATTTCCTCGGCGATATGGACTTCAAGGTAGCAGGCACCGAAAAGGGTATCACCGCTATCCAGATGGATATCAAGATCAAGGGCATCGACGAAGCGATTCTGCGTAAGGCAATCGCTCAGGCAAGAGATGGCAGAATGCACATCATGGGCAAGATGCTCGAATGCCTGCCCAAGGTAAATAAGGAGCTCAGCCCCTTTGCACCCAAGATCATTTCCTTCTCGATCGATCCCGAAAAGATCCGTGAGGTTATCGGCTCCGGCGGTAAGGTTATCAACAAAATCATCGAAGAAACCGGTGTTAAAATCGACATCACCGACGACGGCAAGGTATTCATTGCCAGCCCCGACAGTGCTGCTGCAGAGCGTGCAAAGGGCATCGTTCTCGGTATCGCTAAGGATCCCGAGGTGGGCGATCTGTATATCGGCAAGGTTGCACGTATCATCCAGATCGGTGCGTTTGTTGAGCTTGCTCCCGGTAAAGACGGCTTAATTCACATCCGTAACCTCTCGAAGGATTACGTAAAGAACGTAGAAGACGTTGTCAGCATTGGCGACACCGTTAAGGTAGAGGTCATCAAGGTTGGCGAGCGTGGCGTAGATCTTAAGCTGTTAGAGATCATCGAAGACTAATCCTATTGCTTTATTGCCCTGCTTATTTGGCTTACAAAAACGAGCTCAATAGGCAGGGCTTTTTCATACAAAGCGAGTACCCCGCATATATTTAAGATACAGCCGTGGCTTTTTGCGGCGAAAATTTTTTGTGCAATCGGGGTATACTACGGTATGAAGGATAGGCTCATTTTCAGGCAAGCGGTGGTAAATATCACTTTGCTGTTGATTGTCTTTTGTATTTTTTTTCTTTCGTTCAAAGAAGGCATAGTCAGTGTTTTTTCTCCGCCTGCTCTTTCTCCCTACTACCGCGGAAGCACGCAAAAGCCGCAGATATCGCTGATGGTCAATGTGTATTGGGGTACGGAATACCTTGCCGATATGCTGGAAATCTTCCGCAATTATCAGGTGAAAACCACCTTTTTTGTGGGTGGAAGCTGGGTGGATAAAAACCCCGACGTGTTAAAGCAAATCGTGGCTGACGGGCACGAAATAGGCAATCACGGCTTTTTGCATATCGATCATAAGCGTGCAAACGAGGCGCGCAACACAGAGGAAATTCTGGTAACCGAGCGCCTGATTGAAAGCGTTGCAGGGGTAAAAACCGATCTGTTTGCTCCGCCGTCGGGTAGCTTTGGCGAGGCATGTCTTTCGGTGTGTCAGTCGCTTGGCTACCGTGTGATTATGTGGAGCAGAGATACTGTGGATTGGCGTGATAAGGATGCTTCTCTGGTGTATAAGAGATGCACGAATGACATAAAAAACGGGGAGCTGATTCTGATGCACCCCACCGCACATACTGTGAAGGCGCTCAGCGACGTGCTGGCGTATTATCAGAAAAACGGCTTTACTGCTGTGCCTGTATCACAATGTCTGGCAGAGGAGTAAGCTAAGATACAATCAGAGGTAACAATGGAATATTTTCATCAATTTCCCAACGGCTTAAAGGTCGTTCTTAACAAAACTTCAGGAAATTTCACCGTTTGCATCGGTGTGCACGTGGGGGTGGGCTCTTCCGATGAGGAAAAGGCTCTGAACGGTATTTCGCACGTGGTGGAGCACATGACGTTTAAGGGAACGGAAAAGCGCTCTGCCTTTCAGATTGCAGACGATGCCGACAGCATGGGCTCTGCCATCAATGCATTTACGGGCAAGGAAAGCACCTGCTATTATATCAAATCCACGAGCGAGCATTTTTCCGATTCTGTGGAGCTTCTTTCCGATATTTTCTTCCATTCGGTGTTCGATTCCACTGAGCTGGAAAAGGAGAAGAACGTCATCTTAGAGGAAATCTCGATGGTAGAGGATACGCCCGATGAGCTTTGTATGGACCTTATTTCAGAGGCAATGTTCCAAGGTCACCCCTTGGGTATGCCCATCATCGGCACGGCGCAGAACGTAAAGAGCTTCACCGGTGAGCAGCTCAAAAATTTTACCCGTAAGTTTTACAATGCGCAGAACGTCGTTGTTTCCGTGGCGGGCAACGTGGAGTGGCAGCAGGTGTTGGATGCGGTAGAGCGCTATTTTGCAAAGAGCTTTACCAATGCTCCCTATCTGCCCGAGCGTGCCGGCGTGCATCAGATTGCAAGCGGCTTCCGCTGTGCGCAGAAGGAAATCGAGCAGGCAAATATCTGCATCAGCTTCCCCGGCATTTGCTACGACCATAAAAACAGTGATGCGCTTACCCTTCTGAACGCCGTGCTTGGCGGCGGTATGAGCAGCAGGCTTTTTCAGCGTGTAAGAGAGGAAAGAGGGCTTGCATACAGCGTTTTCTCGTATGCAGGCACCTATCGGAACAACGGTATGTATACCGTCTATGCGGGCGTAAATCCCAAAAACGTGGAGGAATATACCCGTTGTGTAAAGGAGGTTGTGCAGGAGCTTGCCTTAAAGGGCATTACCGAAAAGGAATTCCTGCGCGGCAGAGAGCAGATCAAAAGCTCGCTTGTATTCGGGCAGGAAAACGTTGCCACAATGATGAACGTAATCGGTAAGTATATGCTGATGACGGGTAAGGTTTTTTCGATGGAGGAAAAGCTTTCGGGTATTGCGGCGCTTACCTTAGAGGAAATCAATGGAATTGTAAAAACGCTGTTTGATTTCAGCCGTGTTTGCGTTTCCTACGTAGGGGCAGATTCCCCTTGCGAAAAGCTGATAGGTATACTAAAGGAGTAAGGAAAGATGGAAAAGGATAAATTAGACGTGATTTTTGAGATGCAGGAGTGCTTCGATCAGGACGTGATCAAGCGCAGAGGCTTGCAGGACATCCGCCCTGAGCAATGGATTCAGAAGCAAACGCTTGCCATGCTCAGCGAGCTTGCCGAGGTTTTGGATGAGGTTAACTTCAAGTGGTGGAAAAACCCCAAGCCCTTGAATGAAGACGCCTTAAAGGAGGAGCTTGTAGATATTCTGCACTTTTTTGTGGGTATGTGCAACCGCTCCGGCATGGGCAGTGAGGAGCTGTATAGGAGGTATCTTGCCAAGAATAAAGAAAATTTTGACCGTCAGTACGGCAGATCGCAGAAGCAGGGCTACACCCTGCCCGATGAGGATACCGACGGAGAAAAATAATTGTAAAAAACTGTTTTTTCAGCCGTTTCCCGCCTATGCGGGGAACGGTTTTTTTTATGCATAAAAGTGGCAGAAAGCCGTTTTGATGGGAAATAAAGTCTGTTTTAACGGCTTGATATCGGTGATTTTGGGTTGAAATTGGCAAAAAAACCGTTTGACTCGAAGCAAAAAATCTTTAATTTATGAATATAATGCAAAAATATAAATATTTATACATTTGAATGCCAGATTTTACAAAAGATTTTTTAACAAAAATGAATATTTATTAAAAAATAAATTGCATTTTATTTCATTTTGTGTTATAATAAATCAAAGGCATGAATAATATAAGGCTTTTACCGAAGAAAACGCTTTTATTTTTGTCTGACCAACCGATTCTTCTGGAGGTATTATGGCTAAGAGCTACGATGCAAAGGATATCAAGGTATTAGAGGGTCTGGATGCGGT